>NZ_CP073583.1 GCF_018200035.1 Sulfitobacter albidus
ACCGTGAACAGCCTCGCGCCCGGCCCCTTCGTCAGCCGCATGACTGCCTTTGCCACCCACGACGAGGGCATGCGCGAGAGGGTGGGAAAGGACGTGCCCATCGGACGCGTGGGTCGCGATGAGGACATCGGCGGCTGCATGCTGTTTCTGTGCGGGCGCGGCGGCGCCTATGTGACCGGCGCGGTGATCCCCGTCTCGGGCGGGATCAACGTGATGAGCGGGCCGAACATCTTTGAACAGGCGCTGCCATGAGCATCCGTTTCGACGGGCGCGTGGCGATTGTGACGGGCGCGGGGGTTGGCCTTGGCCGCTCCCACGCGCTGGGGCTGGCCGCGCGCGGTGCCAAGGTCGTCGTGAACGATCTGGGCGTGGGCCGCGATGGCGCGGGCCAATCGTCGGAAGCCGCCGACGCTGTCGTGGCCGAGATCGAGGCAATGGGCGGCGAGGCCTTTGCCCACGGTGCCGACGTCTCCGACGAGGCGGCGGTCGAGGATATGGTCGCCCAAGCGGTGGACCGTTGGGGCCGCGTGGATATTGCCGTCAACAACGCGGGTATCCTGCTGGACAAGACATTCGGCAAGATGGAGATGCGCGCCTTTGCAAAGGTCGTCGACGTGCATCTGATCGGCAGCGCCAATGTGGCACACGCCTGCTGGCCGCACATGCGCGCGCAGAAATACGGGCGCATCGTGCTGACGTCGTCGGCCTCGGGGCTTTACGGGAATTTCGGGCAGTCGAACTACGGCGCGGCCAAGGCCGCGATGCTGGGGCTGATGAACGTGCTGCACATGGAGGGCGCGCGCGACGGCATCCGTGTGAACACGCTGGCCCCCACGGCAGCGACCCGCATGACCGCCGATCTGCTGCCCGAGGCCGCGCAGGAACTGCTCGCTCCCGAGACGATCACACCCGGCCTTCTGGTGCTGGTAAGCGAGGATGCACCAAGCCAGATGATCATGGGCGCAGGCGCGGGCAGCTACGCCGAAACCCGCATCTATGAGACGCGCGGCATCACGCTGATGGACGAGGACAACACGCCAGAAGCCGTGGCCGCGCGACTGAACGACATTCGCGATCCGCAGGATCAGGAACAACTGGGCGACGCCTTTGGCCAAACCCGCAAATACGCCCTCAGTGCAGCCAAGGCCCGTGGCCTGAAGCTGGACTGGTAACACATTCAAGGAGAGACATCATGCGTGACGCCGTCATCGTATCCACCGCCCGGACCCCCATCGGCAAGGCCTACCGGGGTGCCTTCAACAACACCACGCCGCAAGCGCTGAGCGCCCATGCCATCAGCCACGCGGTCGAGCGGTCCAAGGTCGACCCGGCCGAGATCGCCGATGTGGTCTGGGGCTCTGCCCTGCAGCAGGGCCATCAGGCCGGCAACATCGCGCGTCAGGCGGCGATCCGTGCGGGCCTGCCCGTCACCGTGGCCGGCATGTCGCTGGACCGCCAATGCGCCAGTGGCATGATGGCGATTGCCACGGCGGCCAAACAGGTCATCACCGACGGGATGGACGTGGTGATCGGCGGCGGCGTCGACAGCATCTCGATGGTGCAGACGCAGGAAATGCGCGTGAAGGCCGACCCATGGCTGAAAGAGCACAAGCCCGAGATCTACATGTCGATGCTGGAAACCGCCGAGACGGTCGCCGAACGCTACAACGTCAGCCGCGAGCGTCAGGACGCCTACGCCGCCGAAAGCCAGAAGCGCACCCATGAGGCGCAAGAGGCAGGCAAGCTCGACGACGAAGTCGTGGCAATGACGACCAAGATGATGGTCCAGAACAAGGAAACAAAGGAGATCACCGAACATGAGGTGACGCTCTCCAAGGATGAGGGCAACCGCCCGGGCACGACGGCAGAGAGCCTCGCGGGCCTGCAACCGGTGTTCAAGGATGGCATCCACATCAAGGAAGGCAAATTTATCACGGCGGGCAATGCCTCGCAGCTGAGCGATGGCGCCTCCGCGTCCGTGGTGATGGAGGCCAAGCGGGCCGAGCAACTGGGTGTCACGCCGCTGGGCCGCTACGTCGGCGTGATGGCCGCAGGGCTTGAACCGGATGAGATGGGCATCGGCCCGATCTATGCGGTGCCAAAGCTGCTGGCGGCCCATGGCCTCAAGATGGACGACATCGGCCTGTGGGAGCTCAACGAGGCTTTTGCCGTTCAGGTGATCCATTCGGCCGACGTGCTGGGCATCCCCTACGAGAACCTCAACGTGAACGGCGGCGCGATTTCCATCGGGCACCCTTACGGCATGTCGGGCGCGCGCATGGTCGGCCACGCGCTGATCGAGGGCAAGCGGCGCGGCGTGAAATACGTGGTCTGCACCATGTGCGTGGGCGGCGGCATGGGCGCGGCCGGCCTCTTCGAGGTACTGTGAGAACGGGGAGTGACACCTGCGGGTCGTTTCGCCCGGCCCCGGGCCGGGCAGCCCCCGACCGCCCCCACGGGCGGGGGCTTCACCCCCACCCGCGGTCGGGAACTGCCCTGCTCACTCCATAGCTCCGCCACATGCGTTTCGCCAATAAACGGGGCGGATTCTCCCGCCCTCTTACCGTCAACATGAGGATTCCTATGCCCCGCTCCGACGCCCATCTTCCCGCCGCGCTGCAAGGGCTGCGCATCCCGCTCATTGCCTCGCCACTGTTCATCATCTCGGTGCCCAAGCTGGTGATTGCCCAGTGCAAGGCCGGCATTGTCGGGTCGTTCCCCGCGCTCAACGCGCGCGAGGCGGAGGGCGAACATCCGCTGCTCGACACCTGGCTGACGGAAATCCGCGAGGAGCTGGACCGCCACAATCAGGCGAACCCGGATCAACCCGCCGCGCCCTTTGCGGTCAATCAGATCGTGCACCGATCAAACGCGCGGCTTGAGCGGGATCTGGAGATCTGCGTCAAACATGAGGTGCCGATCTGGATCACCTCGCTGGGCGCACGGGTCGAGGTCAATGAGGCCGCGCACAGCTGTGGCGGCATTGTGCTGCATGATATCATCAACAACAAATTCGCCCGCAAGGCCGTGGAAAAAGGTGCCGATGGTCTGGTCGCCGTGGCCGCGGGTGCGGGGGGCACGCGGGCCAGCAATCCCCCTTCGCGCTCGTGCGCGAAATCCGCGAATGGTACGACGGGCCCATCGCGCTGTCGGGCGCCATCGCCACGGGTGAGAGCCTGCTGGCCGCGCGCGCCATGGGCGCCGATCTGGGCTATACCGGTTCGCCGTTCATTGCGACCGATGAAGCGAATGCCGAACAAGGCTACAAGGACATGATCGTGGACAGCGGGGCGGAAGATATCGTCTATTCCTCGCTCTTCACCGGTGTCTGGGGCAACTATCTGAAAGGGTCGGTCAAGGCGGCGGGCATGGATCCCGATAACCTGCCGACTGCGGATGCCTCATCGATGAACTTTGGCACCGACCGCGAAAAGCCCAAGGCGTGGAAAACCATCTGGGGATCGGGCCAGGGCATCGGCGCGATCAAATCCGTGGGGCCTGCGGGCGCGATCGTCGACCGCATGGCGGATGAATACGCAGCGGCGGGCAAAAAGCTGGCGGCGGAGTTTTCCTGACATGGCCGAGCTGCTCGTCATACGGCACGGGCAGGCGTCGTTCGGCGCCGAGAATTACGACGTGCTGTCGGATCTGGGCCGGGCGCAGGCGCGCGCGGCCGGCGACTGGCTGCGCCAGATGGGATGGACGCCCGACCGCGTGCTGACCGGCACCTTGCAGCGGCAACGCGACACGGCGACCGAGATGGGATTTCCCACGGAAGAGACGCACGCCGGGTTCAACGAATACGACTTTGGCGCGCTGCTGGATAAACGGTTTCCGGACGGGCTGCCCCACGATGTCGCCGCCGACCGGCGTGTGCATTTCCAGACCCTGCGCGAAACCGTGTTCGACTGGCAGGATGACAAGATACCCGATCCCTACGAGACATGGGCCGCGTTCGAGGCCCGCACGCAGGCCGCGATGGATCACGCCACGGACACGGACGCGCGCCGCGTGCTGGTTGTCAGCTCTGGCGGGGTGATCGGGCAGCTGGTGGCGGCGACGTTGGGCGCGCCAAAACGCCAGATGATGCTGCTGAACCTGCAGATCAAAAACAGCGCCATGACCCGCTTTGTCTTTTCCAAGGGTCGTGCCAGTCTGACCGAGTTCAACGCCACACCGCATTTCGCCACGCCCGAGGGCGCGGCGTTGATGAGTTACAGTTAAGGGCCCCGAGATGAGCGATACACAAACATTGGATGAAGCGGCGGTCTCCGCCTATTTGCGTGACCACTTGCCGGGGTTCGAGGGGCCGATGACGGTGACCAAGTTCCAGGGCGGCCAGTCAAACCCCACTTTCCGCCTCGACACGCCCGGCCATGCCTACGTGTTGCGGCGCAAACCGCCCGGCGTTCTGTTGAAGTCTGCGCACGCGGTGGATCGTGAATTCCGCGTGCAACGCGCGCTGGAAGGCAGCGACGTGCCGGTGTCGAAAATGCACCTGCTCTGCGAGGATGACAGCGTCATCGGGTCGATGTTCTACATCATGGATCACGTCGAGGGCCGCAATTTCAACGAACCCGCCATGCCCGGCGTCTCCCCCGCCGACCGGACTGCCATCATCACCGAGATGAACCGCGTGCTGGCCGCGCTGCACGAGGTGGACATCGACGCCGTGGGGCTGGCTGATTACGGCCCGGAGGGCAATTATTTTGAGCGGCAGGTCGGACGCTGGTCGAAACAGTACCGCGCCTCCGAGACTGACAAGATCCCTGCGATGGATGCACTCATGGAGGCGCTGGTTGCCGAGCGCCCCGCCGATGACGGACAACGCACACTGGTGCACGGCGATTACCGCATCGATAACATGATCTTTGACGCGACTGGCACCGGGTGCCGCGCCGTCCTCGATTGGGAGCTGTCGACAATCGGCCACCCCTTTGCGGATCTGGCCGCCGTCATCATGCAATGGCAGATGCCCGCAGGCTCTGAGGGCCGTGGCATGGGCGGGCTTGACCGTGCAGCACTGGGTTTGCCGACGGATCAGGAGTTCGTCGCGACCTATTGCGCGCGGCGCGGACTGAAAGGCATCGACCATTTCGGCTATTACCTCGGCTTCAATTTCTTCCGCATGGCGGCGATCATTCAAGGTGTGCTGAAACGCGCGCTAGACGGGAATGCGTCGAATCCAGAACGGGCAATGAAGGTGGGACAATACGTGCCGGTCTTTGCACAACACGGGCTCGACGCCCTGAAGCGGGGCTAAGACGGGATGGATCATTTTGACCCCGATCTTGACGGGAAGGATCGCAATTTTGTCACGGCCCTCGCACGGGGGCTCGAGATCCTGCGGTGTTTCCGCTCGAACGAAGTCACGCTGACCAATAGCGATTTCTCGGAACGCACGGGGCTGCCAAAAGCCACGATCTCACGGCTGACACATACGCTTTGCGCGCTCGACTATCTGGTGGCCGACACGCGCGTGGGCACCTACCGGCTGAGCGGAGGCGTGTTGCAGCTGGGTTTTGCCGCGCTGTCGTCGATGGATATTTCAGACCGCGCCGCGCCGGAAATGCGGGCGCTGCGCGAAGAGGGGCCGAACCCTTTCATCACCGTCGCTCTGGGAGAGCAGCATCGCAACGATGTTGTATATCTGGCAACCGAAACGTCGAGCGAGGACGTGAGCCTCGTGATCCGTGTGGGCTCTCGTTTGCCGCTATACCACTCGGCCATCGGCAAGGCGATCCTCGTCGGCATGAGCGAGCCACAGCGCGCGCGGGTTTTCGCATTTGCCCGCGACGAGGGTCCGGAATTCGAGGCCGAAGCCCACGCCCTGTTCGACGCCGCGCATAGCGAGTTTGCCGAACGGGGCTTTTGCAGCGGGTACGGATCGTGGCGCCCGGATGTGAACGGGATCGCGGTGCCCGTCGTTCAGGCGCAGGAAGGTCGTGTCTACGGGCTCAACGTCGGCGGCCCGGCCTATCGGGTGAAGCCAAAGCAGCTTGAAGGGATCTACGCCGAGCGGCTCATCAAGGCAGCGGGTGCGCTGAGCATCCAGACCTGACACAGCGCGGATTCGCAGGCGGGCGCCGGTTCCGCTCTGCGGAACAATGTGGTTGATAGGCGGGGGCATCGGTTCCCCCCTTGCACGGCTCAAATCGGCCTGTCTCATTTTCTGAGACGGCTGTGCATGGCCTTAGTGCAAGCACGTTTCAGGGCGGGCCTGGATGGAAGCGATCTTATTTTTCATTTATTTTCATATACATAGATCCTTTCCCATTTATCACCTTGGACCCGCAGACAGGGCACGACGCACATTCCCTTGGGTCAATTCGCCGTGCGGGGGGCGCAAACCGACATCGGAACGCTTGACTTACTCAGGGGGTGTGCAACTCTGACGTCAGTGGCACCAAACCCAAAATCTCGCAGTTAGCGATGGGCCACCTTAGGGAGGACTTTATGAAGAATATCACTAAAATCGGTGCGGTCTCCGCGCTGTCACTCATCATCGGCGCCAGCGCCGCATTTGCCGAAAACATCAAGGTCGCGTTCATCGATCCGCTGTCCGGTCCATTCGCCAGCACGGGCACGAACGGTCTGCACCAGTTCGAGCACGCCGCCGACTACATGGTCAACAAGGACGGTGGTCTGCTGGACGGGCAGATGATGGAAGTCGTCGGTTTCGACAACAAGATCAGCCCCAAAGAGTCGCTGATCCAGCTTCAGGTCGCGATCGATCAGGGCATCCGCTACATCGTGCAGGGCAACTCCTCGGGTGTTGCGAACGCGCTGACCGAAGCGATCGACAAGCACAACCGCCGCAACCCCGACAGCCGCGTCCTGTTCCTGAACTACGCTGCCGTCGATCCGGCGCTGACCAATGACAAGTGTAACTTCTGGCACTTCCGTTTCGACGCGAACGCCGATCTGAAGATGGATGCGATCACGGATTCGATCACCCAGAACCCCGATGTCAGCAAGGTCTACGTGATCGGTCAGGACTATTCGTTCGGCAAGGCGGTATCCGCCGCGGCCAACCGTTTCTTGAGCGAGAAGTCCGAGACGATCGAGATCGTCGGCGATGAGCTGCACCCGATCGGCAAGGTCAACGACTTCACCCCCTACAGCCGCAAGATCGTGGCGTCCGGTGCCGATGCTGTGATTACCGGCAACTGGGGTGCGGACATGCTGGGCCTTGGCAAATCGATCATCGAAAACGGCTTTGAAGGGCCGATCTATACCTATTACGCGGCGGGCTCCGGCATCACGGCAGCCTTCGGCGAAAGCGGCAAGGGGTCGATCCGTCTGGTCGGCGAGGGGAAAATCAACCCCGGCCCAAGCGATGAGGTGACAGCCTACTACAACGCGTTCCTCGAAAAGCACCCCGATGGCAACCTTGACCAGACCCGTATCTCGAACACGATCGGGATGCTGGCACAGGCCATCGAAGAGGCAGGCACCGCCGATGACGTTGTCGCCGTGGCCAACGCGCTGGAAGGGATGGAATACCAGACCATCTTTGGCGGTACTGTCATGATGCGCGCCGAGGATCACCAGGCGATCCAGGATCTGCACATCTTTGAGCACACGAACGAAGATATCGCGTTCCCCTACGACGGGTCCGAGTACGGCGTGAAGGTGGTCAACACCATCGAGATGGCCGGCGCGGATAGCGAAACCACCTGCAAGATGCGCCGTCCGAACGAATCCTGATTTCGGACTGACGCGCGCCCGCCCCCGATCGCCGGGGGCGGGCGACACCAAATCTGCATCACTTCACATCGCGGAGGGGCCTGATGGACCTCATACTCGTCAATTTGATCGACGGGCTGGTGACTGGACTCTTGTTGTTCATGTTGTCCGCCGGCCTGACCCTTATTTTTTCGATGATGGGGGTACTGAACTTTGCCCACGCCAGCTTTTACATGTTGGGGGCCTATTTTGCCTATCAGATCAGCATCGCGCTGGGTTTCTGGATGGGGCTTTTGCTGGCGCCGCTAATCGTCGGGCTGATGGGTGCGGGAGTGGAGCGATACGGGCTGCGGCGCGTGCACCAATACGGTCACGTGCCCGAGCTGATCTTTACCTTTGGTCTGGCGCTGCTGATCGAAGAACTGGTGCAATTCGTCTGGGGCAAGAACCACGTCCCCTATAACGCTCCCGAGATCCTCGAATTCACCGCCTTTGCCATCGCCGGAAATTCGATTCCAGCCTATAAGGTTTTCATGATCTTCATCTCCGTGGGGATCTTCATCGGGCTGCTTTACGTGCTGACAAAGACCCGCGTCGGTATGATCATTCAAGCCGCACTCAGCTATCCGCGCACCGTTGAGGCCCTGGGCCATAATGTGCCGCTGATCTTCATGGGGGTCTTTGGTGTCGGCACCGCCCTTGCCGGGGTTGCCGGTGTCATTGCCGGGCCGGTACTGTCGACCTTCCCCGGTATGGCCTTCGTGCTTGGTCCCATCGTGTTCGTCGCCATCGTCATCGGGGGGCTGGGTTCGCTCTGGGGTGCGCTCGTCGCCTCATTGCTGATTGGCTGGATCACGACCTTCGCCAAATCCTACAACATCGAGATGGAGGCGATCCTGAACGGGATCGGCATCGCAACCCCCGAGAGCCTGAGCGACAGTCCGTTCCGGGATGTGTGGAGCCTGACCTCGCCGCAGATTGCGGATATCCTGCCGTATATCCTGATGGTTCTGGTCCTCATCTTCCGCCCCGCGGGCCTGTTCGGAAAGCGTACCCAATGACCGATACAAAATCAGACGTGAAGGGCGCACGCCCCAAGGAACAGATCACGACACCCGGCACCCCTGCCTCGCAGCGGATGCGGGCGGGGTCGATGACGATCTCGCTGGCGCCCTGGCTGATCGCGGCGTTTATCATGCTGATCCTGCCGATGGTCTTCACCAACAACTCCGCGCTGACGATCATGAACCAGATGTCGATCACGATCATCTTTGCGCTGGCCTACAACATGCTGTTGGGGCAGGGCGGTATGCTCAGCTTTGGCCACGCGGTCTATGCCGGGGTTGGCGGGTTTTTCTGCATGCACATCATGAACGCATCCGATTTCTTTGCAAGCTTCCCGCTGCCGGTGCTGCCGCTCTTTGGCGGGCTCTTCGGCATGGGCCTTGCGCTGATCATCGGCAGTTTTTCGACCCGCTCGGCGGGCACTGTATTCGCGATGATCTCACTGGGGGTCGGGCAACTGATCGCGTCAAGCTCGGTCATTGTCGTGGCTTTCTTCGGTGGGGAAGAAGGGATATCCGGCGACCGTACCTACGCGATGCCCTTCTTTGGCGTCGAATTCCTGCAACAGATAGAGGTGTACTACCTCACCGCCGGCTGGGTGCTGATCTCTGCCGCGCTGATGTATCTATGGAGCCGCACGCCCGTGGGCCGGATGGCCAACGCCGTGCGCGACAACCCCGAGCGGGCCGAGTTCCTAGGCTACTCCGCGCGCTGGGTCCGGTTCTACAGCTTCGTGGCGTCTGGCTTTTTCGCCGGCATCTCCGGCGGGCTATTCGCCATCAACTACGAGATCCTGACCGAAGAGAACCTGAACGCCACCTCTTCGGGGCTGATCCTGCTGGTAACGTTCCTGGGCGGCGTCGGTTTCTTCTTTGGTCCGATCCTCGGCGCCATCGTGTTCACGCTGGTACAGACGGTTTTGAGCCTTGAGACAGACCTGTGGTCGATCTACGCCGGTGCGCTCTTCGTGGCGACGGTGATGTTCTTTCCCGGTGGCCTCGCGGGGCTCATCATGATGCATGTGCCCGCGTTCAAGCTGGGCAAAGCACGATTACTGCTGATGCCTTACGTGAAAACGCTGATCCCCGCCGCCATCGGCATCCTCGCAATCTGCGCGCTGGTTGAGATGACATTCCACTATCGCCACGGTGCGCTGGGGGATAATGAGATGACGCTGTTCTGGACCACCTTCGACAGTCACAGCGTCCTGCCCTGGCTGATCGCCGCCGCAATCGCGGTCGTGGGCATCGGGGTCGCGCGCAAAACGGCGCCGTCCCTGCGCGAGGCCTGGAATGAAGCTAACACGGCAGGAGGCACCCGATGAGCGTTCCAGCACTGCAACTGACCGGGCTCAAGAAAAGCTTTGGCAAGGCCGAGATCATCCGCGGCATTGACCTCGAGATCGGTCGCGCCGAGCGCCACGCGATCATCGGGCCGAACGGGGCGGGCAAATCCACCCTGTTCAACCTGATCACCGCCCGCTTTCCGGCCACGGCCGGCACGGTCAAGCTGCACGGTGAGGATCTGGCCGGGCTGCAACCCTTCCAGATCAATCGCAAGGGCCTGTCACGGTCGTTCCAGATCACCAACATCTTTCCCAAGATGAGCGTGTTCGAGAACGTGCGCTGCGCGCTCTTGTGGTCGCAGGGGTACAAATACAGCTTCTGGAACCTGGTGGCGCGCAGCCGTGCGCTGACCGAAGGGGCCGAGGCGATCCTGGATCAGATCAACCTGCTGGAACGGCGCAACCTGCCCGCGGGCACGCTCAGCTACGCCGAGCAACGCGCGCTTGAGATCGGGATCACCATCGCCGGTGGTGCGGATGTCATCATGCTCGATGAGCCGACGGCGGGCATGTCGAACACCGAAACCGACTATATCACCGACCTGATCCTCAAGGTGACCGAGGGCAAGACGCTGATCATGGTGGAGCATGACATGGGCGTCGTCTTCGGCCTTGCCGACCGGATTTCGGTGCTGGTCTACGGTGAGATCATCGCGACCGACACGCCAGAGCGTGTGCGCGCCGATCCCAAGGTACAAGAGGCCTATCTGGGCGCTGCACTGGAGGCAGAACATTGATCGAAGTTCAGGACATGCACGCCTATTACGGCAAATCCCACATCCTTCAGGGGGTGACCATGAACGTGCAGGAAGGCGAGATTGTTGCCCTTCTGGGCCGCAACGGCGTGGGCCGGTCGACCACCTGCAAAGCGATCATGGGCGAAGTGGAGCCGCATGGCTCGGTCAAGTTCAAGGGGCAGGAGATCGCGGGCAAGAAGGCCTATGAGGTCGCCAACCTCGGCATCGGATACGTGCCCGAAAATCGCGATATCTTTCCCGGGCTGACCACACGGCAGAACCTGACGCTGGGCCTCAAGCCCGGACAAAAGGACGGCGCCGGGCGCTGGTCGATGCAGATGATGTTCGAGATGTTCGAAAACCTCGATCGTCGCGCGGATGTGGAGGCTTCGGTGTTGTCGGGCGGAGAGCAGCAGATGTTGACCATGTGCCGCACGCTGATGGGCGATCCGGATTTTGTGATGATCGACGAGCCGACCGAGGGGCTTTCCCCGCAGATGGTGCAGAAGGTGGCCGAGGTGCTGCAAGCGATTGCGCAGAAGGGCATCTCGACCCTGCTGGTCGAGCAAAAGTTGAGCATCGCGATGGATATCGCCGATCGTGTCTACGTGATGGGTCACGGGCAGGTCGTATTCGAGGGCACCCCCGCAGAGCTCAAAGCCCGCGATGACGTGCGCAGGGAGTGGCTGGAGGTGTGACCGCCCCCGACGAAAGCTGGATCACGCTTACGCATCCGCATCCGGGCATTGCGCGGCTGACGCTCAACGCCGCGCCCGTCAACGCCCTGACCCCGGCCAAGCTGATGGGCCTCAAGGCGGTTGCGGATCGGCTGAGCGGGCGGGAGCGCGTGCGCGCAATTGTCATCGACAGCGCGCTGCGGGTCTTCTCCGCCGGGCTGAACCTCAAGGACGCGCAACACTACGATGACGCAGATCAGGCGGCCATCGTGCACGGCCTGAATATCGGATTTCACGCGCTCTTTGCCTGTCCGAAACCCGTTATCGTCGCCTGCGACGGTGCCGCGATTGCGGGCGGTCTTTTCTTTGTGCTGAGCGCGGATTGGCGCATCGCAACGCCACGCGCTTCCTTTGGTCTCGCCGAGGTGCGCGTTGGCGTTGATTTCCCTGTAGGCCCGATGGAAATTGCGCGCGATACGCTGGATCCCACCGCATTGCGCCGCCTGATCCAACGGGGCCAACCCATTGACGCATCGACAGCGCAGGAGTGGGGTGTGATCGACGAGATTGTCGAGGCATCGCCGGTGGATCGTGCGCTGGAGGTAGCCGTCGAATACGCCGCCATTCCACCATTGGCCTACGCTCAGGTAAAACGGCAGGTTCGCGGCGCCACGATTGAGCGCATCGCAAAGGCGATGGACCGCACGCCCGACCCCTGGTTCAACGTAGAGACCCGCGCCGCGATGGCGCAGATGCTGAGGTAGCACCGAATGGCCGGATTTGACGCAAGCAGGCTCGACCGCATTCGCGATTGGATGCAGGGCTATATCGACACGCGCCGCTATGCCGGCGGTGCCGTGCTGATCGCGCGGGACGGGAAAGAAGCGTTCTATCACGACGCCGGGCTGCGCGATACCGCCACCGGTGCGGTCTGGACCCGCAACACCGTCGCGCGGATCTATTCGATGACCAAACCCGTGACCTCGCTGGCGCTGATGCAATTGGTGGAGCGGGGTTTGATCCACCTCGAACAGCCGATTTCTGATTTCATCCCTGAGTTTACCGACTGTCGTGCGCTGGTGCCCGGTGCCACCGACATCACCCGGACCGCGCCCTGCGCACCGCCAACGCTGCACCAGCTGCTTACCCACACCTCGGGCCTCAGCTACGCGTTCAATCCCGGATTGGTCGGCGCAGCGATGGCGCAGGCCAAGGTCGAATTTCGCGCCAATCAGGGCACTTTGGCGCAGATGTGTATTGAGGCGGCCAAACTGCCGCTGGCCTTTACTCCCGGAAGCCGCTGGGAATATTCCGTAGGGATCGACGTGATCGGCCGCGTGGTCGAGGTCGTTTCGGGCCACTCGCTGGACGCGTATTTCACCCAGAATATCTTTGACCCGCTCGGCATGTCCGAGACGCGGTTTTCGGTGCCGGAGGGCGCGCGCGACCGTTTCGCCGCCTGCTACACCCCGCTCGCGGAGGGCGGGTTCACCACCGGCAAGCCCGAGATGGGGAGCGACACGCTGCGCGAAATCGACGGCGCGCGCAAAAGCCCGTTTCTGAGCGCCACGCTTTTTGGCGGAGGCGGTGGGCTGGTTGGCACCATCGACGATTACATGAGCTTCTGCGAAGCGCTGCGCACCGGCGGCGCGGGCATCATCGCACCGCGCACGCTGACATTCATGATGCGCAACCATCTGGGCTGCGAGATTGCGGCGATGGGGCCATCGTCCTTTGCCGAGCAACCGATGGAGGGGATGGGATTCGGCATCGGCGGCGCGGTTGTGCTGGACCCCGCCCGCGCCCGCGCCCCCGGCAGCATCGGCGATTTCAGCTGGGGCGGCATGGCCTCGACATTCTTCTGGATCGACCCGGTGGAGCAGTTGTCGGTGGTCTTCTTCACCCAGCTCATCCCGTCGAGCAGCTATCCCGCCCGCCCCCAGCTCAAGGCGCTGGTACACGGGGCACTGACATGAGCCGCGTTCTGTGGACGCCATCGCCCGAGCGCGCCGCCGCCAGCACGATGGCAGAATTCGAGCGCTACCTGGCCGAGAAACACGACCTGACCTTCAGCGACTACAACGCGATGTGGGCGTGGAGCGTTGACGATCTGGAGGGCTTCTGGGCCGCGATCTGGGATCATTTTGGTATCCGCGCCTCCGCAGCGCCCGACCAAATGCTGGCCACACGCCAGATGCCGGGGGCCCAATGGTGCCCCGGCGCGATGCTGAACTACACCGATCAGATCCTAAAACACGCCGAGGGGCGCGAAGATGAGGATGCCATCGTGCGGTATTCCGAAAGCTTTGGCGCCCGCACGCTCAGCTGGGGGGCGCTACGCGCGCAGGTGGCATCGGTCGCACATCATCTGCGGGCGATGGGGGTCGTACCGGGCGACCGGGTCACGGCAATCCTGCCCAATACGGAAACTGCGCTGATCGCCTTTCTGGCGAGCGCCAGCATCGGCGCGGTCTGGTCGATCTGCGCGCCCGACATGGGTCACGTGGCGATCCTCGACCGGTTTCAGCAGATCGCACCCAAGGTGCTGATCACGCAGGATGGCTATGTGCACGCGGGCAAAACAACCGACCGGCGCGATATCAACGCAGGCATCGTCGACGCGCTGCCCAGCCTGACGCATTGCGTGACCCTGCCGCTGGTTGGTGATCTGCCAGACGGCCACGTGGCGTGGGACGCGATCACCGGCGATGATGTCGACTATCAATCCACGCAAGTCCCCTTCGATCATCCGCTGTGGATCGTCTATTCCTCCGGCACGACGGGCAATCCCAAACCCATCGTGCACGGGCACGGCGGCGTGGCGCTTGAGGCGGCCAAGCAATCCCTGCACCATGATCTACGCGCGGGTGATCGGTTTTGCTGGCTCACGTCATCGGGCTGGATCATGTGGAATGCGCAGTGGATGGCACTGGGGCAGGGGGCCGCGGTGTGCCTCTATGATGGGGCGCCAAATCACCCCGACATGCTGGCGGTCTGGCGCTTCGTCGCCGATAACGGCGTGAGTTTTTTCGGCGCGGGGGCCGCGTTCTTTCAGGGCTGTCTCAAGGCGGGGGTGATCCCGCGCGACGCGGTGGATCTGACCGCGCTGGCCTCTCTCGGCTCGACAGGTTCCCCGCTGAGCGAGGACGCCTATGACTGGATCTATTCAGAAGTGAAGCCCGATGTCTGGCTTGCCCCGATTTCGGGCGGCACCGATCTGGCGGGTGCATTCGTGCTGGGTCATCCCGCGATGCCGGTGCGCGCGGGCGAGATGCAGTGCCGTGCGCTAGGCAATGCGGTGCGGGCCTTTGATGCGCAGGGCAACGAGGTTGTCGGCGAGGTGGGGGAGCTCGTCTGCACCGAACCGTTGCCCTCCATGCCACTCTATTTCTGGGGCGACGACGACGGCAGCCGCCTGCATGACAGCTATTTCGACATGTATCCCGGCATATGGCGCCACGGCGACTGGATCAGCATCGCCGAGGACGGCAGTTCAGTGATCTACGGCCGCTCGGACGCCACGATCAACCGCCGTGGACTGCGACTTGGCTCGGCCGAGATCTATCAGGCGGTCGAGGGGCTGGACGAAATCCTCGACAGTCTGGTGGTCGATCTGGAGTTTCTGGGCCGGGAAAGCTTCATGCCGCTGTTCGTCGTCACAGCGCCGGACGTGACGCTGGACGACGCACTGCGCGACAAGATCAACGGCGCGATCCGCACTTCCGTCTCCGCGCGCTTTATTCCCAACGAAATCGTGCAAGTCGCTGAGATCCCCCGCACCCTGTCAGGAAAGAAGCTTGAGGTTCCGGTGAAAAAGCTGATGCTGGGCGGGGATCCGGCAACGGTCGTCAACCGCGATAGCATGGCCAACCCGGACAGTTTCGACACCTTTATCGCCTATGCGGATGCACGGGCGCCCAGCTGAAAGCCCCCCGCATGAGCACCGTTGCCGACGAACTCCTCAGCCTTCTCGACATCGAACAGCTGGAGGTCGATCTGTTTCGCGGCATCGGTTCGGGCGGGGAGACAAGCGTGCGGATCTTTGGCGGGCACGTGATTGCGCAGGCGCTGATGGCGGCCTACCGCACGGTGCCCGACCGGCTGTGCCACAGCCTGCACGCCTATTTCATCCGGCCCGGCGATCCAAAGATCCCCGTGATCTATCAGGTCGATCGCGCCCGTGACGGCGGCAGTTTCACCACCCGGCGGGTGGTCGCGATCCAGCACGGCAAACAGATCTTCAACATGTCGGCGTCTTTTCACATCGACGAAGAGGGATGGAACCACCAACACCCCATGCCGGACGTCGGCGCACCGGAGCAGTGGCCCAGCCGCGATGAGCTGCGCGAAACCCATGTGGACAAGATCCCCAAGAAATACCGCGCCGATTTCCTGCGCGAACGCCCCATAGAGCTGCGCGAGGTCGCGCCGCGCGATTTCTTCACGCCGCAGGTCACGGATGATCGCAACCAGCTGTGGTTCAGGATGGAGGCGGCAAAGGGGCAGGGGCCGATGATGCAGCACTGCCTGCTGGCCTATGCGTCGGATATGAACCTGCTCGGCTCATCCCTGCGCCCGCACGGGCTGACGTGGTTTCAGGGCAGCGTGATGAGCGCGAGCCTGGATCACGCCATGTGGTTTCACGCGCCCATCGAGTTCTCTGACTGGCATCTCTACGATCTGGATGCGCCGTGGACGGGTAAGGCGCGCGGGTTTAACCGTGGCGCGGTCTATGCGGCGGACGGCACGCTGGTCGCTTCCGTCGCGCAGGAAGGGTTGGTACGACCTTTAAAAAAGGGGTGAGCCTTGCGCGGCAGACACGCCGTGCTTATACTCCTAACCTATACGCATGATGGAGACGCCTGCGATGGGCCGGATCAAGGTCAATATGACGCTGGACGCGCAGATCGCCGATGAGGCGCGGGCGCTGGGGTTGAATATGTCGCGCCTCGCGGAGGCCGCGATTGAGCAGGCCGCCAAGGCCGAGCGTAACCGCCTGTGGCGGCAGCAAAACGCCGGTGCACTGGAAACCTACGAGGCCGAGATCGCGGGCGAGGGGCCGGCCCTCGCCAGATACCGCAGCTTCTGACGTGGCGCAGTTCGATGTGCACCGGCTGGACGGCGGGCAGCTGGTGGTGGACATGCAGACCGATCTGATCGGGATAGACGCGACGCGTCTGGTCGCCCCCTTGCGGATCGCCGCACGCTACGCGGAGTTTCCGGGCCTCACCCCCTCGGTCGACATCGACGACACCCGCTATATCGTGCGCATGCAGGAGCTTGCCGCCGTGCCGGGGGCCATTCTTGGCCCGCCGGTGTTGTCACTGGCGCCCGAGCGTGATGCGCTCAAACGCGCGCTCGATATCCTGATCGACGGCGTTTAACCAAAGACAAAAAAGCACAGCTTGTTGCCGTCCGGGTCGCGCACGTAGGCGCCGTAGAACCTGTCGGGGATGCGCTGGCCCGGGGCGCCGTCGTCGGTGGCGCCCAGTTCAAGCGCGCGGGCGTGCATCTGGTCGGCCTCTTGCTTGGTGTCTGCGGTGAAGGCGATCATCGTCCCGTTGCCGGGCGCCGGGTCGCCCTTGTCGTAGGGCTCGCACACGGCGACCATCGGCTGACCGCGCGCGACCGAGATGAACGCGATGCGCCCGTTGTCGATGACGACCTTGCCACCTTTGCCCTCGAAGAGGTTGGCGTAGAAGGCCTTGGCGCGCTCCATGTCGCGCACACCGATTGTCACGTATCCGATCATTCTCTTGTTCCTGTCCTAAGTGTCGAACGCACCGAAACGGCGGTTGAGCTTGCGCATCCCGCCGATCCAGCGGTCGTAATTGTCGGTCTTGTTCTTCATGTAGGTTTCGACCTCTTTGTGCGGCAGCACAAGAAACGTCTCATCACGAATAGTTGTGACGCAGGCCTCGGCGACGGGGCCGGGCTCCATCATGCCGTCGATGGCGGCGACGTGATCCTCGTGGCCCCGGGTCATTTCCGTGCGCACGGCCTGCGGACACAGGACGGACACCTTGATCCCCTGATCGCCGTAGGTCAGCGCCAGCCATTCGGCCAGTCCCACGGCCGCGTGTTTCGTCACCCCGTAGGGCGCGCTGCCGATCTGGTTGAGCAGCCCCGCCGCCGACGCGGTGTTGAGCAGATAGCCACCCCCGCGCGCGGACATCAGCGGCACCAGATGGCGCGCGGCCCAGACGTGGGACATCACGTTGATCTCCCAGATGCGCTGCCAGTCGTCGTCGGGCACCTCGACACCGCCCGCGACCGAGATCCCGGCGTTCGAGCAGAAGAGATCAATCGGACCGATGTCCTCAACCGCGTCAATCATCGCCGTGATCTGATCCTTGATCGCAACATCGACCCGGTAGGCCGTGCCGCCCATCATCGCCGCCGTCTCTTCGGCGCCTTTCAGATCCCGGTCAACACAGGCGATATAGCGCGCGCCCTCTTCGGCAAAACGCAGGCACATGGCCCGCCCGATGCCCGAGGCCGCCCCGGTGACGACAATGATCCTGTCCTTGAGTTCCATATCAGGTCCACATATTCGAGCCGCCGCAAACGGTCAGCGCCTGCCCGGTCATGTATTTGCTGGCGTCCGAGGCGATGAAGACCGCAAGCCCGGCAAAATCCTCCGGCTCACCCAGACGGCGCAGGGGGATTTCGTTCTCGATCCGCTTGGCGACCTCGGGGTTGTCCCACAGCTCCCGCGCGAATTCGGTCTTCACCAGACCGGGGCAGATTGCGTTGAAACGGATACCCTTGGGGCCGAACTCAGCCGCGAGGTTACGGCACAGCCCGATCAGCGCCAGTTTGGACATCCCGTAGGTGCCCAGCATCACAGATGGTTTGAACGCGCCGATCGACGAGGTGAACGCCATGGAGCCGCCGCCGTTGGCCACCATATCCGGCGCCACCATCTGTGCGAGCCACAGGTTGGATTTCACGTTGGCGTTCATGGTCTTGTCATAGGCATCGTCGGGGATCTCGGACGTGACGCCGTAGTAGGGGTTCACGCCCGCATTCCCGATCACCACGTCGATCAGCCCCGCGCGGTCGTGCGTTTGATCGACCAGCGCTTGCAGCTGATCCTTGTAGCCGACATTGCAGGCAATTGCGTGCGCGGTGCCTTTGCCGAGGGCGTTGATCCCCTCGGCAGCGGCGTCCAGCTGATCCTGCTTGCGCGCAGAGATGACGACGGTGGCACCGTGTTCGGCCAGCGCCGTGGCCATCGCCAGCCCCATCCCCTTGGAGGCGCCAGTAAGCAGCGCCACCTTGCCGGTCAGATCAAACAACGCGCTCACACGCCGCTCCGCGTGCGGCCCGTGGCGATTTCGCTGCGCGCGCGGTCGGTGCGGGCGTTGGAGGATTGGTAATCCTTCACCTCGGCGCGCGCGATCACGTGGTGGTGCACCTCATCGGGGCCATCCGCATAGCGCAGCGTGCGCTGTGCGGTATACATGCCCGACAGGGGCGACCATTGGCTGATGCCCGTCGCACCGTGCACCTGCATCGCCTCGTCGATGATGTTGCAGACCTTCTCCGGCACCATCGCCTTGATCATGCTGACCCAGATGCGCGCTTCCTTGTTGCCCAGCGTATCCATCGCCTTGGCCGCCTTGAGCACCATCAGGCGCATCGCTTCTATCTCGATCTTCGCGCGCGAAATCGTTTCCATGTTCTTGCCCAGATCAATGATCTTCTTGCCGAAGGCCTCGCGCGACAGGCCGCGTTCGATCATCAGATCCAGCGCCTTTTCCGCCGCCCCGATGGAGCGCATGCAGTGGTGGATGCGGCCTGGCCCAAGCCGGACCTGGCTGATCTCGAACCCACGGCCCTCACCCCAGAGGATGTTTTCCTCGGGCACGCGCACGTTCTTGAACCGGATGTGCATGTGGCCGTGAGGCGCATCATCATGGCCAAAGACGTGCATGGGGCCGACGATCTCGACACCCGGCGTGTCGATGGGCACAAGGATCTGGCTTTGCTGGCGGAAGGGCTCGGCATCGGGAGAGGTTTTCACCATCGTGATCATGATCTTGCAACGCGGATCGCCCGCGCCGGAGATATAGTATTTCTCCCCGTTGATGACCCATTCGCCATTCTCCAGCACCGCAGACGTGCTGATATTCTTGGCATCGGACGAGGCCATATCCGGCTCCGTCATGGCGAACGCGCTGCGGATCTCACCGCGCAACAGCGGCTTGAGCCATTGCTCCTTTTGCTCTTTGGTGCCGATCCGCTCCAACACTTCCATGTTGCCGGTATCGGGGGCAGAGCAGTTGAGGCTCTCGCTCGCCAACGGGCTTTTGCCCAGTTCGGCGGCGATGTAGGCGTAGTCGAGATTGCTCAGACCCTCGCCGGTCTCCGCATTGGGCAAAAAGAAATTCCACAGCCCGTTGTCGCGCGCCTTTTGCTTGGCGGTCTCCAGCAGCTCAAGCTGACCCGGGGCATAGGACCACCGATCCGCGCGGCCCTCGCCAAGGCGATAGAACTCCTCCGTGATCGGATCGACGTTTTCGCGGATGTGCTTGATCACGGCGTTCAGCAACGGTCGCGCTTTTTCGGACATCTCGAGGTTGTTCATTCCACTCGGTGTGGCACCAGAATCCAGCATTGTGTCGTCTCCCTATTTGTTGACCCATTCGGGTTTGCGTTTCTCGACGAAGGCTTGCACGCCTTCCTTGAAATCTTCGGTCTTGCTCAGATCCGCGATCACCTCGCGGGAAAATCCGATGCTGGCGGCCATGCCGTCGGCCTTTGCCATCTCGTTGAGCACACGTTTGGTGGCCTTCACCGCCGATGGGGACACGGTACACAACTCCTCGGCCTTGGCCATAGCCACATCCATCAGATCGCCGTGCGGCACCACTTGATTGACGCAGCCCATCGCCAGCGCCTCATCCGCCATGATGGTGCGGCCGGTAAACATCATCTCCTGCGCGGCGAGCCGCCCGATGTAGCGCGACAGACGCTGCACGCCGGAGGCGGCGGCGAAAAAGCCAACCTTCACCTCGGGCAGCGCGAATTTTGCGTTCTCGGAGGCGATCAGGATATCACACGACAGCGCCGTCTCAAACCCGCCGCCCATGGCAAATCCGTTCACGGCGGCAATGATCGGTTTTTCCAGATCAAAGCGTGACGACAGCCCCGCAAACCCACTGTCCGGCATCCCGCGTGCGTTACCGCCCGTGGCGGTCGCCTTCAGGTCGTTGCCCGCGCTGAACGCCTTGTCGCCCGCGCCGGTCAGCACGGCGACCCACAGATCCCGGTCGGCGGCGAAGTCATCCCAGCACGCCGCCATCTCGTGGTGCATGTCGGCGTGCACGGCGTTGTAGACATCGGGCCGGTTCATCGTGACCTTCAGGATATGCCCGTGCTTTTCGGTGGTGATGAAATCATAGCTCATACCTTGAGCCCTCCGGTGTCGATCTCGGTGAATTTGCCGCCGTCCTCGGCCAGTTTGCGCAGCAAAGCGGCGGGGGCAAAATCGGCGTCTTCCGCGCCCAGTTTCTCCATCCGGGCCAGCACCACCTGCGCGCCGACCATATCGCCGTAGAACATCGGCCCGCCTTTATCCGCAGGCCAGCCGTAGCCATTGAGCCAGACCACATCGATGTCCGACGGGCGCTGCGCCTTGTTCTCTTCGAGGATCTTCACACCTTCGTTGATCATCGGATAAATGCAAATCTCGATGATCTCTTCCTGCGAGATGGTGGATGCACTGGCCCCGGTAATGTCGCGGATGACCTCGGCCACCTTGTCGGACGGCACGGGCCGGCGGTTTTCATCGTAGTCGTAGAAACCGGCTTGCGTCTTTTGCCCCCGGCGATCCATCTCGCACAGCGCGTCGCGGATGGGATTGTCGGTGGTGGCCCCCTTGCTCCACCCGATGTCGAGGCCCGCCAGATCGCTCATCTGGAACGGCCCCATCTTGAACCCGAAGGCATTGAGTGCTGCATCCACGTCCCAGGGCATCAGCCCTGCCTGCAACAGCTTGTTCGCCTGCCGCTGGCGCATGAACAGCATCCGGTTTCCGACAAAGCCGGGGCAGACGCCCACAAGCGTCGCGATCTTGTTGATGTCTTTTGCCAGATCCATGCAGGTCGCCACGACATCATCCGCCGTATGCTTGGCCCGCACGATTTCCAGCAGCTTCATCACATTGGCCGGCGAAAAGAAGTGCAGCCCGATCACGTCCTGCGGACGCCCGGTCATGCCCGCAATCTCGTCGATATTCAGCGCCGAGGTGTTGGTGGCGAGGATCGCGCCCGGCTTCATCACGCGGTCAAGCTCGGTGAAGATGGTGCGCTTTAGCTCCATATCCTCGAACACCGCTTCGATCACCAGATCGCAGTCGGCAAGGGCCGCCAGCTCAAGCTTGCCATCAAAACGCGCCATGCGCGCCTCGACCTCGTCCTGCGGGAAACGCCCCTTGTCGGCGGAGCGTTGGTAGTTGCCGCGCACGACCTTCAGGCCCCGCTCCAGCGCCTCCTGCTTTGTCTCGACGATGGTGATGGGATAGCCCGCGGTGGCGAAATTCATCGCGATCCCGCCGCCCATGGTGCCCGCGCCGATGATGCCCACGGATTTGATCTCGCGCTTTTGGCTGGCATCAAGGCCCGGAACCGCCCACGCTTGTTTGCCCGCCTCGGCGATATAGGCGCCGATCTGTTCTTCGCTTGGTGTCATGTCTTTTCCTTTTGCAGACAGGCCGCTTGCAATCCGCGCCTGTCAATCTTGTCCGTAGCACCCCGCATCAGCGGCGTGTCCTGTGTCCACAGCTGCACCGGCAGCTTGAATTTCGCGATCTGCCCGTCTAGCGCCTGCGCCATCTCGTCCACGCTCAGGCTGGTGCCCGCGCGCAGTTGCACAGCGGCGCCCACCACCTCGCCCAGCCGGTCATCGGGCACCGAAAAGGCGCAGGCCTCCATCACCTGCGGCAAGCGGTGCAGCGCGCCCTCCACATCCAGACAGGCGATGTTTTCGCCGCCCCGGATGATGATGTTTTTCTTGCGGTCCAGGATGGTGACATAGCCCTCGGCATCCATCACGGCGAGATCCCCGGTACGCAGCCAGCCGTCCTGCAAGACCTCCGCCGTCGCCTCGGGCTTGTTCAGATAGCAGCGCATGTTGGCGGGGGATTTCACCGTGATCTCACCCAGCTGCCCCAGCGCCACATCGTTGCCGTCATCGTCCAGCAACCGCAGCTCTTGCACCGGCGGGTGCAGCTTGCCCGCGCTTTCGGGACGGTTGAGGTAGTCGTCCCCGATCATCCCGATCCCCAACGCGTTGGTCTCGGTCATGCCCCAGCCGGTGGCGATACCCGCGTTGGGAAAGGCCTCCGCCAACTGCGCCACCTGCGCGCCGGGCCGCTTTGCCCCGCCGGAGCCGAGATAATCGAGCGTTTCCAACCGCGTCTCCGCCGTGCGCGCGGCCTCCATCAGCTCTGCCGATTGGGTGGGCACGCTAAGGAAACGCGTGATCTTCTCCGCCTCGATCAGGCGCACGGCCTCGGCGGCGTCCCATTTGTGCATTAAGGTGATATGCGCGCCCGCGACAAGGCTCAGCAGAAACAGCGGATGCGTGGCGGTGACGTGAAACAGCGGTGTGACCACCAGCGCAGAGGGGCGCGGGGCGGGCGGAGCATCCGGCGCGGGCGGGTCGACCAGCGGCGCAATCACCGCTTGCATCAGCCAGCTGAACACCGCGTTTGTCGCGCCGCGGTGGGTCTGCACGACGCCCTTGGGCTGCCCCGTGGTGCCCGAGGAATACATCACCGCAAAATCATCGTCCGGCGCAATCGCCACGCTCAGCGGCGCATCGCTTTGCGCGGCGTTCAATAAATCGGCGTAGCTGTGCGCGGCCGCCCCGGCACCATCGCGCACCCCGATCACCGTCAAACCCAATTCATCGACGAGCGGGCCCAACCGTTCGACGCGCGGACCGTCGGCTATCACCAGCCGCGCGCCGCTGTCTTCCAGGGCATAGTGCAGTTCGGTCGTGGTCCACCACGCATTCACGAAAACCACTGTCGCGCCGGTAGAGGAAATCGCGAGGACCGAGGCCAAGAGCTCGGGGTAGTTGCGCATCGCGATGGCGACACGGTCACCCGGACCGACGGTAAAACTGGTGGCAAGCACCTGCGCCATGCGCCGCACTTCCGCGCAGAACTGCGCGTAGGTCCACCGCTCCCCTTCGTACAAAAGATAGGGCAGGGTGCCATCGGCATGCTGCGCGTGACCGGCAGCCATCAGGGCGGGGACGTTTGGCGGAATGTTCTGAAAAGCGCGAAACGTGACGCCGTCGACATCCGTCGGAGCGACCGCAAACGTCGGGTTTGTCGCGACCACATGCGCCACGGCCTCTTCAGGCGTCATGCCACTCATGCGGCCGCCGCTGCGGCGATTGACCGGTGTTTCATGATGACCCTCCCAAGTCGTCGGGGCAGCGACACCGCTCTTCCGGCGGGGCCACGACTCTCCTCGAAGGATAGCTTATGCGGAAAAATCCCGCGTGCCAATCCCGCAGAATGGAACCACGTTTCGCAATCTTGGCACGGTACGATTTCGCTTCTAATCCGTTTTATGTAATTATTATTCAGGTTCAAAACGCACAGTTGCATGATTCAAATATCTATGGACAGCTGCAGTATGGACCCCTGCACAGGAAACACACCCATGCCACAGCTCACGACAACCGCCGCGCAGATGGTCGCCGCCGCCCGCGCGCGGATCGATGAGGTTGAGACCCCAGATCTGATTGCCATGCTCGACGATCCCGATGTCGTCATCGTCGATATCCGCGACATCCGCGAGCGTCAGCGCAGCGGCGCGATTCCGGGATCGATACACGCGCCGCGCGGGATGATCGAATTCTGGGTCGATCCGGACAGCCCGTATTTCAAGGACGTTTTTGCACAGGAAGACAAGAGATACGTCTTTCACTGCGCCTCCGGCTGGCGCTCTGCGCTGACGGTGGCGACGCTTGCGGATATGGGGTTCAAGGCATCGCACCTGCGCGAGGGGTTCTCAAGCTGGGCAGACCAGGGCGGCCCTGTCGAGACGATCGCAAAGAAATAGCCCGCGTTGACGCAGGCGCGGCGCGATGGTCTGCTATGCTCAAGGAGGATCCGACCCATGATGCCCCAACTTCACCTCGACCACCATCCGGCAGTCACCTCGTTCTTTGACACGCAGTCAAATACGATCAGCTATGTGGTCAAGGATCCCGCGAGCAGCGCCTGTGCGGTCATCGATGCGGTGATGAATTTCGACTACCCCGCCGGGCGGCTCAGCTTTTCCTGCGCGGATGAGATAATCGCGCATATCACCCGCGAAAAGCTGACGCTTGAATGGATCATCGAGACCCACGTGCACGCCGATCACCTCTCGGGCGCGCCCTACATCCAGGAACGGCTGGGCGGCAAGATTGGCATCGGCGAGCATATCCAGACGGTGCAGGAAACCTTTGGAAAGGTATTCAACGAGGGGACAGCCTTCCAGCGCGATGGCTCGCAGTTCGACGCGCTGTTCAGCGACGGCGACACCTATACCGTGGGCGGGATGCCCTGTTTCGCGTTGCACACGCCGGGACACACACCCGCCTGCATGGTGCATGTAATGGGCGATGCGGCCTTTGCCGGTGATACGCTGTTTATGCCCGACGGCGGCTCGGCGCGCGCCGATTTTCCGGGCGGGGACGCGGGGCAGCTCTACGATTCCATTCAGCGGGTTTTGAGCCTGCCCGACGACGTCCGCCTGTTTGTGTGCCATGACTACGGCCCCAATGGCCGTGCCATCGCGTGGGAGACGACTGTGGGCGAACAACGCGCGGCCAATATTCACGTCGGTCAAGGCGCCAGCCGCGAAGCGTTTGTAAAGATGCGAACCGAGCGAGACGCGCAGCTGTCCATGCCGGGCCTCATCATTCCCGCATTGCAGGTCAACATGCGCGCGGGCGAAGTGCCGCGTGACGCCGATGGCAACATGATGATCAAGGTGCCCGTCAACAAACTGTAGCGCGGCACCGTTTCCGGCCCGCGCTACAGATTTTCTTTGTGAAAAGCCCGGAAACTCCGGGCCTTTGTCTTAGGCAACCAGATCGAAGCGATCCGCGTTCATCACCTTTGTCCAGGCAGCAACAAAATCACGGGCGAACTTTTCGTGATTGTCGTCCTGTGCGTAGACCTCGGCATAGCTGCGCAGGATCGAGTTGGACCCGAACACCAGATCGGCGCTTGTAGCGGTCCACTTGATCTCACCGCTGGCACGGTCGCGGATTTCGTAGGTGCCGTCGTCCAACGGGTGCCAGCTGTTGGACATATCCGTGAGGTTCACGAAGAAATCCGTGGTCAGCGCGCCCTCCCGGTCGGTGAACACACCGTGTTTGGCCCCGCCGTGGTTGGCGCCGATCACGCGCAGACCACCCAGCAGCACCGTCACCTCGGCTGCCGTCAGACCCATCAGCTGCGCACGGTCCAGCAGCATTTCCTCGGCAGAGACGGCGTATTCGTCTTTCTTCCAGTTTCGGAACCCATCCGCGACCGGCTCTAGCACGTCAAAGCTCTCGGTCTCTGTCATAGCGTCGTCAGCGTCACCGCGACCGGGGGCAAAGGGCACATCAACCGACTGGCCACCGGCCTTGAGCGCCTGCTCAAGCCCGACGTTGCCACCCAGCACGATCACATCCGCGATGGAGGCGCCGGTTTCCGCCGCAATCGGCTCAAGAATGCCGAGCACCTTTGCCAGACGCTGCGGCTCGTTGCCCGCCCAGTCCTTTTGCGGTGCCAGACGGATGCGGGCACCATTGGCCCCGCCGCGCTTGTCAGAACCACGGAAGGTCCGCGCGCTGTCCCAGGCGGTGGTGATCAGATCGACGGCGGAAAGCCCGCTGTCGGCAATCTTTGCCTTGACCGCATCGACGTCGTAATCGGTCGCACCGGCGGGGATCGGATCCTGCCAAATCAGATCTTCGGCGGGGACATCGGGGCCGTAGTAGTTGACGCGCGGACCCATGTCGCGGTGCGTCAGCTTGAACCAGGCGCGCGCGAAGGTGTCGCGGAAATAGGCCTCGTCTTTGGCAAACCGCTGGCAGATCTCGTTGTAGATCGGGTCAACCTTCATCGCCATGTCGGCGTCGGTCATCATCGGCATCTGGGCCGCACCACTGCCACCGGCATCAACGGGCTTTTCGCTGTCTGGCATGTCGACAGGCGCCCACTGCCACGCACCGGCGGGGGATTTCGTAAGCTCCCACTCGTAGTTGAACAGGTAGTCGAAATACCCCATGTCGAACTGCGTCGGATGCTTGGTCCAGGCGCCTTCGATCCCGGAGGTAAAGGATTTGGCCGCGCTGCCGCCGTGGTCTGGGTTGTGCCAGCCAAAGCCCTGCTGCTCGTAGGGGGCCGCTTCGGGCTCAACGCCGATCGACAGCTCTGCCGTGGCACCGTGCGCCTTGCCGACGGTGTGACCGCCACAGGTCAGGGCTGCGGTCTCTTCGTCATTCATCGCCATGCGCGCGAAGGTTTCGCGCACGTGCAATGCGGTGCGCGCCGGGTCGGGCTGGCCGTTCACGCCCTCGGGGTTCACATAGATCAGGCCCATGTGTACCGCCGACAGCGGGTTTTCCAGCGTGGAGGCGTCTTCAAGATCGCCATACCGGCCTTCAGATGGTGCCAGCCACTCGTCTTCGGATCCCCAATACACGTCCTTCTCGGGGCCCCAGATATCCTCACGACCGAAGCCAAAGCCAAAGGGTTTCAGACCCATGGATTCGTAGGCCATGTTGCCCGACAGGATGATCAGATCCGCCCAGGACAGGGCGTTGCCGTATTTCTTCTTCACCGGCCACAGCAGGCGGCGCGCCTTGTCGAGGCTGGCGTTATCGGGCCAGGAGTTCAGCGGCGCAAAACGGATGTTGCCGCCCGCCGCACCGCCGCGACCGTCCTGCATGCGGTAGGAACCGGCGGAGTGCCACGCAAGGCGGATCATCAGGCCCCCGTAGTGGCCCCAATCGGCGGGCCACCAATCCTGGCTTTCGGTCAGCAAGGCTTTGACGTCGGCCTTCACGGCCTCAAAATCCAGACCCTTCACCGCTTCGCGATGGTTGTAATCCGCATCCATCGGGTTGGTGCGCGCACCGTGCTGGTGCAGGATGTCGAGGTTCAGGGCATTGGGCCACCATTTGGTGACAGGCTTGTCCATACCGGTGTTGCCACCGTGGTTGACCGGGCAGCCGCCCATTCCGTGAATGCTGTTTCCGTCCATCGTGCGATCTCCTGAAAAGGGTGTCTTTGTGCAATATAGGTACAGCGCTATAGCTATAAATTCCAATTCATTATTCTTAAAGATGTGATAGGATCAGGTTATGATGAACGTGACCCTGAAACAGCTGCGCTATTTCGATGCGCTCGCCCGGTTGGGCCATTTTGGCCGCGCGGCGGAGGCGTGTTCAATCTCGCAGCCCGCCCTGTCGGTGCAGATCAAGGAGCTTGAGGCGATGCTGGGCGCGCCGCTGGTGGAGCGCGCGGCACGCCAGATCCGGCTGACCACGCTGGGCCACGATGTGCTGACCCGCGCGCGCAGGATCCTCACCGATGTCGACGAGATGGCCGAGCTTGCCCGCTCTGCCGAGGGGCCGCTGAAAGGGGCGCTGCGCATCGGGATCATTCCCACCGTCGCGCCCTATCTGCTGCCCGCCATCATTCAGGAGCTTGGCCGCCAATTGCCTGACCTTGACCTGATGCCGCGCGAATCGATCACCCAGTCGCTGATCAAGGATCTGCTGGACTCCCGGCTGGATTTTGTCGTCGCCGCCCTGCCGATCTCGGAGCCTGCGCTGCGGGAATTCGCCTTGTTCGACGAGGAGTTCGTGCTGGTGCGCAGCCACGCCGACGCGCATACCCCCGTGCCCAGCCCCGAATCCCTGCCGCAGATGAAGCTGCTGCTGCTCGAAGAGGGGCACTGCTTTCGCGATCAGGCACTGTCGTTTTGCGACATGCGCCCCTCGGATCCCAGTCTGGTGATGGAAGGCTCGTCGCTGTCGACGCTGGTACAGATGGTCAGCGCGGGCCTGGGCCTGACGCTGATCCCGGAAATGGCCGTCCCGCTTGAGACACGCAACGCCGATCTGTCGGTCGCGCGCTTCACGTCCTCACGGCCCAAGCGCACCATCGGCATGGTCTGGCGCCGCACCAGTCCGCTCAGCGCGCAATTGATGGAGATCGGCGCCATCGTGCGCCAGGTCGGTCAGGCGCAGGTGGCAAAGCTTCCGCGCTAGCACAGGCTCTCAGCCGAAGCCTCCAATTCACGCGGCTTCAGTCGAAGCCAACAAACCGCGCGACCTCATCCACCTCGCGGCGGCGCGAGACGACCGCGTTGGCGGAAAATTCCTCATCCGGCCAGCCGAGCGCCACACAGGTCATGATAACTTCATCCTCGGGGATCTTTGCGTGCTCGCGCACGACCGGGCTTTGCATGATGCCCTGCCCGTTGATAACGGCGCCCAGCCCCCGCTCCCACGCCGCCAGCACAAGTCCGTAGGTCACGGCACCCAGATCGAAATGCGCGATGGTGCCACCCTCAAGGCTCTTGTCGAAGGTCACGACAATGCTGACGGGCGCATCGAATTGCCGGAAGCCGCGCATGACCCAATCCTGCCGCATCTCCTTGTCCTCGCGCGCAATGCCCATCGCGGCAAACAGCTGTTTGGCGATCTCGACTTGGCGATCACGGTGCGGCCCGGCATAGGCACCGTGATCAACGATCTCGCGCACCGGCGGCACCCCTTCGAGCATGCGGGTGGAGTTCCCCTCCCGCACCCGCTCAAGCGGGGCGCCGGTCAGAACGTGGAAATGCCACGGCTGTGTGTTCATCGACGAAGGCGCGCGATTGGCCAGTGCGATGATCTCCTCGAGCAGCGCACGGTCGACCGGTTTGTCCCGGAACCCGCGGATGCTGCGGCGGGTCTGCATCGCCTCCGTCAGCTCCATCGCCGGCGCCTAGAAGTTGAGGTTGAACACGCGGCTCAGCCCCACGCGGATCCGGAACTGATCGTCCGAGCCAAGCTGCGTCACCGGGCTGTCTCCGGCATCGCCGATCAGCTTTTCGTAGGAAACCGCGCCTTCGATCGCCCAGCGATCATCGAGATAGTACGCCCCCTGAACCTCGATGCCGGCCCCCAGCGCACCGCCGTCCGCGTCAAACGCGTTCAGCGACGATGTTGCCGCCTCCACGCCGCTGACACCGAAATAGGTATTGGCGTAATCACTGTCGCCAAAATTCACCCGCGGTCCGGCGCTGATCACCCAACGCTCGGCGTCGCGGAAAATCACATCGGCGCCCAGCGTCCCGGTCACGCCCGAATGGCCGGTCACACCCTTGCGGACCTCACCAAACGCACGCCAGTTCGTTTGCTGGTATGTCAGACCAAGGCCAAGCTCCACCGCGGTGTCGATTTCATCGAGGGCTTCGATATCGCGACCGCCGATGACCTTGAACGCGCCCCGCACGCCAAACCCGTTTGCCGCAACACCCCGCACGCCGTTGCCCGCGCTGAAATTCCCCCACCGCAGCGCACCGAAGGTAAAGCCAAGATCGGGAACCGCCTCGTAATCATCCGAGCCGGGATACTCCGGTGCCGCACCCACGCCGCCGCGCAGCGAGAATTCGAATGATCGCTCCTGTGCCGCCACAGGCAGCGCCAACACCAGCGCCAGTCCCGTCGTCCCGATCAAACCAAACCGCATTTTACGTACTCCAAACACAAAGCGGGAATCCCCCGCCGTTCGCACCACCATAAAGCAGGCTAAATCCTTCGTATACGGTGAATTTCATCCTTCACCGCTCCGTCATAGCCCGGGCAGCCACAACGCGATCTGCGGAAAGACGATCAAGAGCGCCACCAGCAGCATCGAACAGGCCATATAGGGGATCGCCGCACCGTAGATCTCGCGCATGGTGGTATCCTTGGGGGCCACCCCTTTCATCACGAAGAGCAGCAGTCCGAACGGCGGCGTGGTAAAGCTGATCTCGAGCGCCAGCAGGATGATCAGCGCAAACCAGATCGGATCGAACCCCAGCGACAGCGCCAGCGGGAAGAAAATCGGCACTGTGAGCAACATCATCGAGATCTGCTCCATGAACATGCCCAACAGCAACAGCACCGCGAACATCACCAGCAGCATCGCAATCGGGTCCAGCTCGAACGAAGTGGCCCAGCGGATCAGACCCGACGATGCACCGGAGAACGCCAAAAGCTGGCTGAACGTGGCCGAGCCGAAGACGATCAGATAGGCCATCAGCGTCACACGCAGGGCGCCGACGATGGATTTCTTCATCGCCTCCCAGCTCAGGCAGCGGAACACCACCGCAAGGATCAGTACCCCCAGCGCGCCAAACGCCGCCGCCTCGGAAGGAGTGATCAAACCGCCCACCATGCCGATGACGATCAGAACCATGACCGACAGCATCGGCAGGATATCCTTGAACAGCAGCCCGAATTTCGCGCCCGTGCTCAAGGGCTCCACATCGTAGGCGGGCGCGGCGGAGGGATCAATCTTGGTCTGGATGTAAATCGTTGCGATGTAGAAACTCGCCAGGATCAACCCCGGAATGATCCCCGCAATTAGCAACGCGCCCACGTCGATGCGCGCCAATGTTGCCAGCAACACGGCCAACGCGGAGGGCGGGATGATGATCGCCAGCCCCCCGGTGCCCAGGATCGGACCGATGCTCATGTGTTTCTTGTACCCGCGCTGCGTCATCTCGGGCACCATCAGGCTGCCCAGCAGGGCGGTTGATCCCATGGACGATCCCGACAGCGTCGAAAACGCGGTGCCGCCCAACACGGTCACATAGCTCAGCCGCCCCGGCAGACGGCCCAACAGCTTGTCGATCGCGGTGAACATCCGCGCACCAAGCCCGGTATGGAAAAAGATCTCTCCCATCAGCAGGAACAGCGGGATCGGCACCAGCGCGAAATTCGTCAGACCGCCGAACCCGTTGTTCAGCATCAGGGTCACGCCCCGCGCGCCGCCCATGAAGAACCACGCGCCAATGATATTGGCCGCCAAGAACGCCAGCGCCACCGGCATCCCGATCGCCATCAAAACAAGGATAGAGCCGATCAGCAGGCCAAGCGCTTCGAACCATTCCATTACTCGTGAATCCCCGCTTCGCCCGAATGCATCAGCTCTGCCCCAAAGACAAAGCGCGCAAACTCAATCGCCATCAGCCCGAAACTGATCGGGAAGGCGGCGGTCAGGATCCACTTGGGGAAATAATAGGCGCGCACGTCCAGATCATTGCGCTCGATATTGGTGAGCATCAGCTCAAACCCCTTCCAGGCGAGCATCGCGCAGACCGCCACGCAGGTGATCGCCACGCCCCGGCTGACGATGCGCCGCGCCCCATCGGGCAGCGCGGCGGTTACCAGTTCGATATGCACATGGCCGCGTTCGCGCACCAACCACGGCGCGCCCAGCATCGTCATATACAGGATCGCGTATTCGCTTGAGGTGAACAGCCACGCAAACGGCTGCATCCCGAGGTTGCGCATCGTCACCGATACCACGACCGAGATCATCAGCCAGACAAGCATCGCCCCCGCGATCCCCGCCATTGCGTATAAAACGCCGAGATAGAGCCTGTTTGCCGCCTGCATTCCGATCCCTCGCATGAAATGCGCCGGAGGTTTCCCCCCGGCGCGATTGGCTTACTTGTCGTAGAAGAGCTCGATCAACTTGTCGTAGTTGTCAGCCCCCTGCGGCGCTTCCTCCATCAGACCTTTCATGCGGTCCCACGTCTTTTCGACAGCGGCGCCGAGGTAGGCATCGGCGGCCTCTCCCTCAAGCGTGACGACCTGCATCCCGGCCTCTTCGAGTGCCGCAAAATCCTCGTCGCGCTTGGCGCCAAGGTTTTCAGCGGATTCAACCTCATGGGCGATGGCCACGTCCTGCACGATCTTGCGCGCCTCTTCCGACAGGCTGTCCCATTTTTCGAGGTTCACGATCACACCCAGATCGGTCGAGAAAAAGCACGGCTCGATCCGGTAGTTCAGAAACTCGTTCCACTTGAGGTCGATCAGGCCGATCTGTGTCCAGCCCGTCGCGTCCACCACGCCCCGCTCCAGCGCGGAGTAGACTTCGGTGGTGGGCAGGTCGATCACCTGCGCGCCCAGATAGTCGGTAAAGAACGCGTTGTAGACCGCGTTGCCCCGCAGCTTCAGGCCGGAAACGTCGAGGTTGCCACCATCGTCCAGCGTCGGCTCGTCGCGGGTCCACAGGTTATAGCAGACACCGCTATCGAACCAGCCGAGGTATTTGACGCCCATCTTTTCCTGATGGATCTGGTCGATCAGCTCGATCCCGCCATTCTCGCGCGTCTCGCCAGCGGTCTTGTTCGACGTCACAAGCGCGTCCTTTTCGGGCAGCGCACCGGCGTAGAACGAACCCGGCGTATAGACCATATCGACCACGCCGTTGCGCACCGCATCGGGTTGCTGGAACATGCCGATGGCCTCCGGCCCGCCGCGCACTTCGATCTGCACAACGCCTTCGCCCGCCGCATTTACCTTGTCGACGAATTCGAGGAAGGATTTAGTGTAGATCAGGCTTTCGGGAAAAGCGTGCACCGCCGTGATCGTTTCCTGCGCGTAGGCCGTACCGGCAAGTGCTGTCGTGGCGAGGATCCCGCCGAAAATCGTGTGTTTCATCTGGTCTTTCTCCCTGGTTTGGTGACGCTTTTGCGTCGGTCTTTAGGTTGCGGGCACTGCCCACGGATACGCCGCCACACGGGCGGCGGCAAACTCGGATATCTCGGCGTCGTGTTGCGCGGTCAGGTCAATATCGTCCCAGCCGTTCATCAGTTTTTCGCGCCAGACGGGATCAAGATCAAAGGCGACCTCCTGCCCCGCGATCACCGCCGTTCCGGCAGCAAGGTCAACACGGGCCTCGGCCCGCCCGCCCGCCAGCACGCTTTGTAGCTGCGCAATGGTCTCCGCATCGATCCGCGCGGGCAGCAGGCCGTTATTCACGGCATTGCTGGCAAAGATGTCGCCGAAGCTCGGCGCAAACACCGCGCGCACGCCAAAATCAACCAGCGCGTAGACCGCCGCCTCCCGGCTCGACCCGCTGCCAAAGTTGCGGCCCGCGACGATCACCTCGACCGTACCGGCGTCCAGCGGATGCCCCTGCCCGCGCACATCATGCAGCAGGAAGTCCCCGTAGCCGTCCGCGCGCGGCTGCGACATGAACCGCGCCGGGATCAGCTGATCGGTGTCGATGTTGTCCTGCGCAAGTGCCACCGCCTGCCCCGTGATCTCATGCCAGCCGCTCATGCCCGCCCCTCCAACAAGGGGCGCACGTCGGTCAGATGCCCGGTGACGGCGGCGGCGGCGACCATGGCAGGGCTCATCAGATGGGTGCGCGCGCCGCGCCCCTGCCGCCCCTTGAAGTTCCGGTTGGTGGAGGAGGCACAGCGTTTGCCCGCTTCAACCAGATCGCCGTTCATGCCCACGCACATCGAACAGCCCGCATTCGCCCATTCCAGCCCCGCCTGCACGAATATCTCTGCCAGCCCTTCGGCCTCGGCCTGTCGTTTCACTGCCGCAGAGCCGGGCGAGACGAGCCCCGGCACCCGCGCCTGCCTTCCGGCCAGCACCTTGGCCGCCATGCGCAGATCCTCGATGCGCCCGTTGGTGCAGCTGCCGATAAACACCTGATCCACGGCCACCTGCGACAATGGTGTGCCCGGTTCCAATCCCATGTATTCGAGCGCGCCGCGCGCGTGCTCCGCCTTGCCATCGGCCAGGGCTGACGGCTCTGGAACAGTCTCTGTAATGGGCAATGCCTCTTCAGGAGAGGTCCCCCACGTCACCGTCGGCGCAATCGCGGCGGCGTCGATCCGCAGCTCACGGTCGAATGACGCGTCCTCCTCCGAACGCAGTGACCGCCAGTCTGCGACCGCCGTGTCCCAGCTGTCGCCCTTCGGCGCAAACGGACGACCCTTGAGATAGTCAAACGTCACCTCGTCGGGCGCCACCATGCCGAGGCGCCCGCCCCTTCGATGCTGAGGTTGCACAACGTCATGCGCCCTTCCATCGACAGCGCCCGAACGGCCTCACCCGCATATTCAATCGCGTGGCCCCGCGCGCCGTCGGCGCCCAGCCGCGCGATCCAGTGCAGCGCCATGTCCTTTGCCGTCACCCCCGGCGCGAGCGCAGCGTCAAAGGTGATCCGCATCGCCTTGGGCCGCTTTTGCCAGATCGTCTGCGTGGCGAGGATATGCGCCACCTCCGTCGCACCCACGCCAAAGGCAAGCGCCCCAAACGCGCCGTGGGTCGAGGTATGGCTGTCCCCGCAATTGATCAGCAAACCGGGCAAGGTCAGACTCTGTTCCGGGCCAATTACATGCACGATCCCCTGTTCGGGATCCTTGAGGTCGAACAGACGTACACCGGTGGCGCGCGCATTTTCCTTCAGCGTGCGCATCATGCGGCGGATGTCGGCGGCGACCTCAACATCGCGCGTGGGCGCGTAGTGATCGACCACGCCAAACGTCAGATCGGGCCGGGCGACGGGCATTTCACGGCCTGCCAGCTTGGCGAAGGCGTGATGCGATCCCTCATGCACCAGATGCCGGTCCACCCACATCAACGAGGTCCCATCCTCGCGGCGCAAAACCTCATGCGCATCCCACAGCTTATCCAGCAGGGTTTGGCTCATGCAGCGGCCTCCGGCACGGATGGCTTGATCACCGGCTCCCAGTGACGCCCCTCGCCCGCGCCGACCCGGCTCAGCGTCATCTCCAGCTTGAACATATCGGGGCGGTAGAGCGCGGAGAGGTATTCAACCCCCCTGCCCTGCGCGTCCCGCACCACCCGGTCCAGCGCCAACAGCGGCGCGCCGACGCTCAACCCCAGGTGCCCCGCCACATCCGGGGCGGCGAGCGTGGCGGTTACGCTTTGATCCGCGCTTTCGACCTCAACGCCCGACCGTTCGAGCAGTCGGAAAAGCGGCGTCGTCGCCAGCTCTGCCTCGGTGTAGTTCTGCGCGATTTCTTCGGGCACATAGGTCGTCAGATGCGAAAACGCACGATCCTCGATGAGCCGAAGGCGCACGGCGGTCTGCATGCGCGTGCCTGGCGCCACCCGCATGGCCTGCGCGACACCGGCGGGCGGCGCGCCATAGCTGAACGACAAAAGCCGCGCCGTGGTATTGTCCCCCATCTGCGCGACCTGCGGCATCAATGTCGCAAAATCCGCGGCGACCCCGGGGATCGGGCCAGGGCGTTTGACCATCGTGCCTGCTCCCGCGCGCCGCTCCACCAGCCCTTCGCCCTCGAGCACATCAAGCGCGCGGCGCACGGTCACCCGGCTCACGTCAAGCGTCGCAGCAAGCCTTTGTTCACCCGGCAGCAGATCGCCCTCGGCGTGCACCCCCCGCGTGATATCGTCACGCAACTGCAAATAGACGCGCCGCGCCTTGCCTCCTTCCGGAAGCCCGCTAGTTGACCGATCAACGACATCACGTGTCATGTACAATATGTCCTTCTTCTGATCTGGACGGTAGCGCAGAAAAACAAGATTGCAAGAAATCTATCTCTTTCCGAATACAAAATTGATCCTATGCTTATACGCTAAGCTGTACTATAGATAGTACCGGTTTGGAAAGGGAGATCCAATGCCCGTGATCGAGCTACACGTTATCGACGGCTATACCGACGATGACAAATCCCGTCTTTGCGCGGTCCTCACCGACGCGGTGCGACTGGTTGTGCCTGCCCCACCCGATGCTGTCACCGTCCTGATCCACGAGGTCGCTGCGGCAGGATACATGCGCGGGCGTCAACACCGGACCCCTGCCCCGGCCCTGCCCGATCCGACTCAGGCCGTGCGCGCGTTTCTCGCCGCAATGGAGGCGCGCGAGATTGACCGCGCCCGCGAGATGCTCGGCGCGGGGTTTGTGATGGAGTTCCCCGGCACCGGTCCGCTGCACCGCCTCGAAGACCTGATCGACTGGGCCAAGGATCGCTACCGATTCGTCACCAAAACCTACGAAGGATTTGACGCGCTGCAATCGCAGGGCGACGCGGCCATCGTCTATTGCCGTGGCACATTGTCCGGCGAATGGCCCAACGGCACCGCCTTTGACGGCATCCGTTTCATCGACCGGTTCGAGGTCACGGGCGGGCTGATCACCAAACAGGACGTCTGGAACGACATCGCAGAAATGAAGGATACCAAATGAGCGCCGACATCGATCCCGTAACCCTCGCCGTCCTGGCGGGCCGCATGGAGCAGATCGCCGACGAGATGGACGCGACGCTTTTCCGTGCGGCGTTCAATCCGATCATCGCTGAAGCACATGACGCCTCGCACGGGCTTTACCATGCGACGTCGGGCGATACGCTGGTGCAGGGCAAATCCGGTCTGCCGATCTTTGTCGGCGTGATGAGCTTTGCCGTAAAGGCGGTCATCGACAAGGCGGCGGAAAACGGCGATCTTGCCGATGGCGACGTCTATATCTTCAATGACGCGCATCTGGGCGGCACGCATCTAAGCGATATGCGCCTTGTCAGACCCTACTTTCACGACGGAAAGCTGTTTTGCTACCTCGCGAGCGTCGGCCATTGGCACGACGTGGGCGGCGCGGTGCCCGGCAACTACAACCCGGCGGCCACGGATGCCTTCCAAGAGGCGTTCGTGCTGCCCCCCGTGCGGCTGGTCAAAGGTGGCGAGACGCAGACCGACATCGTCGATATCCTGATGCGCAACACCCGCCTGCCACAATCGGCCCAAGGCGATCTGAACGGCCAGCTTGGCGCGCTGGATCTGGGCGTCAAACGCATGGACGAGCTGCTCGCCGACTACGGCGCCGACACCGTGCACGCGGGCCTCGACGCCCTGCAGGACCGCGCCGAAGCGCTGATGCGCGCCGAGCTGACGGATCTGCCCGATGGCCGCTGGGAGGCGGAGGATTTCCTCGACAACGACGGCATCACGGACGAGCCGCTGCCGATCCGTGTGGCCCTTGAGATCAAGGGCGACCGCATGACGCTGGATTTTGCGGGCACCGCGCCGCGCTGCGCGGGGCCGGTCAACATCGCCCTGCCCACCGCCGTCGCCACCGCCTATGTCGCGATCAAGCATATCTTTCCCGCGCTGCCCGCCAACGCGGGTGTGATGCGCCCGATTGACGTGAAAATCCCCGACGGCTCGCTGCTCTCGGCGCCCTTCCCCGCGCCCGTCGGCGGCTATACAGAGACGATTTTGCGCATGATCGACGTGATCTTTGCCGCGGCATCGCATGCCGCCCCGAACGCGTCGTCGCAAACGCCTACGGCACGATCAACGCGCTCTCGATCTCGGGCACGCGCGAGAACGGCAGCCCCTGGGTCATGTTCAGCTTTTACGGCGGCGGCCACGGCGGATCGGTGGAAAGCGACGGGCTGAACCACGGGAACGCGCCGATTTCCACGGCCACGATCCCCCGATGGAGATTCTTGAGGCCGCCTATCCGGTGATGTTCAAACAATGGTCCCTGCGCCCCGACAGCGCGGGTGCAGGCAAGCATCGCGGCGGCATGGGCGCCACCTACGAGATCGAAGTGCTGGAAGGGAACGGCGCCAAGGCGTTCCTGTTCGGCGAGCGGGGACGCTACGCCCCCATGGGCGCACAGGGCGGTGGCGCGGGCGCGCTCAATGTCTTTTCGTATGAGCAATCTGATGGCTGGCACCACCCGCCCATGGCGTCGAAAATGGTGGGTATCAGGCTCGAACAAGGGCAATCCGTGCGGCTCGACACCCCCGGCGGCGGCGGCTACGGCCCGGCGTCTGACCGCGCGCCCGAAGCGGTGGCACGGGACGTCGCCGCGGGATTTCTAAGCCCTGACAAGGCAGACGAGGACTACGGCCCGGCGTGGCAGGAGGCAGCACAATGAGCAAGATGATCGGCGTCGACGTAGGCGGAACCTTCACGGATATCTTTGTGCTGGATGAGGCAAAGGGCGTGGCCGAAGTGGCCAAGGTGCCGACCTCCCGGCCCGACCAGTCGGCGGGGTTTCTGGCCGGGATAGGGTCGAAAGTGGACGATCTGTCGTCTGTGTCGGTCGTCGTGCACGGCACAACCGCTGGCACGAACGCGCTGTTGGAGCGTAAGGGTGCCCGCATCGGTGTCATCACCACCCAAGGGCTGCGCGACGTGCTGGAAATGCGCCGCCGCGACCGGCCCCGCACCTGGGGCCTGCGCGGGGATTTCACGCCCGTGGTCGACCGCGCGCTGCGGCTCGAAGTGTCTGAGCGGACGCTGGCCGATGGCAGCATCCGCACGCCCGTGGACATTGACGCCGTCACCACCGCCGCGCAGCAGCTCATTGACGATGGCTGTCTGGCCGTGGCGATCCTGTTTGCCAACGCCTACGCCAACCCCGAAAACGAGGCGAAGGCGGTGGAGGCCGTGCGCGCGATGTGGCCCAATGAGCATGTCTCCTGCTCCTCGGAAATCCTGCCGGAAATCCGCGAATTCGAACGCTTTTCCACCACCGCGCTCAACGCCTATCTGCAACCCGAAGTATCCGGCTATCTGGGGCGTCTAGAGACTGCTTTGAAGGGCGATGGCTTTCAGGGCGAGTTCATGATCGTGCAGTCCAACGGCGGCGTGATGGATGTGGACACGGCGGCGAAACTGCCCGTGCGCACCGCGCTCAGCGGCCCGGCTGCCGGGGTGATCGCCGCGGGCTACATCGCGCAAGCGGCGGGTTTCCCCGACATCATCACCGGCGACATGGGTGGCACCTCCTTCGACGTCTCCCTGATCGCGGACGGACACTCCATGCTGTCGCCGCAGACCTCGATTGATTTCGGCATGGTCGTACGCTCCCCGATGATCGAGATCACGACCATCGGCGCCGGCGGCGGCTCCATCGCCTGGGTCGACAAGGGTGGTCTGCTCAATATCGGACCGGAAAGCGCGGGCTCCACGCCCGGCCCCGTCGCCTACGGGCAGGGTAACACACGGCCCACGGTGACAGACGCGAACGTGGTTCTTGGCCGGATCGACCCGGAAAACCCCATCGGCGGCAAGCTTGAGCGCCTCGACGTGGAGGCCGCCAAAGCCGCGATCCTCAAACACGTGGGCGATCCGCTGGGCCTAGACGCGCTCGCCGCCGCCGAAGCCATCCTGCGCGTCGCCAACAGCCGCATGGCCGGCGCGCTGCGCCTTGTTTCGATCGAGCGGGGGTTTGATCCCAAACGCTTTGCCTTCATGCCCTTCGGCGGCGGCGGCGCGCTGCATTCCGGCGCCATGCTGGCAGAGGTCGGGCTGGCCCGCGCCATCGTGCCCCGCTACCCCGGTGTGACCTCCGCCATGGGCTGCGTCATCGCCGACATGCGGCAGGATTTTGTGCAGACGGTCAACGCCATGTTGGGCGGCCTCGACACCACCGCCCTGACCGAACATATGCAGCGCCACGTGGACAGCGGCCTTGCCACCCTCGACGCCGCCCGCACCACGTTCGAGGCACGCGAGACGGCCTTTACCCTCGATATGGCCTACGCGGGTCAGACCCATACAGTCAGCGTCCCTCTACCCGTCACCGTGGACGCAGGCATCGTACAGGCCCCGACCGAGGAACAGATCGGCGCGGCCTTTGATACGACTTACCGCGAAACCTACGGGCGGCTTTTGCCAAATGGCGCACGCCGGGTGATCAACCTGCGCTCTGCCGTGACCGGCAAACGCCCACGCTTTGATCTGGCGACCCTCGCGCCCGAAGGTGGCTCCGTCGAAGGGGCGCTGAAAGGCACGCGGCAGGTGCACTTCGACGGCAGCTGGCATGAGACCCAGATCTACCGCAGGCTTGAGCTGCCCGTGGGCGCCGAAATCCCCGGCCCCGCGATCCTTGAGCAGCCAGACACAACCGTCCTGATCGAACCGGATCTTGTGGGCCGCATCGACAGCTACGGCAACACCCTCATCGAGAGGAAAGCACCATGACCCCCGACCGCACCGCCCTGCTGACGATTGATCTGCAAAACGATTTTCTGCACCCCGACGGCGCCTACGGCCGCGCGGGCCAGACGGCGGAGGCAATCACCGCCCTGCCCGACCGCATCGCGCCCGTGCGCGATGCGCTGGTGGCCGCCGGTGGCGTCTATATTTCGGCGCAGTTCACGTTGGTGCCGGGACGGGGCGGCGCGCCACTGATCGCCCCGCATCTGGCCAAGCTGCGCCCGTTTTTGACCAAGGGCGACTTTGCCCCCGGCGGGTTCGGTCACAGCCTCGTTGACCGCCTCGCCCCGGCCGATTTCACAGTGGAGAAAGTCGCCTATTCCGCCTTCTACCAGACCCGGCTCGAATACATCCTGCGCGCGATGGAGATCGATACGCTGATCGTCGGCGGCATCGTCACCAACGGCGGCGTCGCCTCGACCCTGCGCGACGCGCATCTGCGCAATATCCACACCTACACGCTCACCGACGGATGTGCCGCGTTTGACATGTCGGTGCACGAGGCGACGCTCACATCGCTCGGCACCGTGACCGAAGCACTCACCTGCGGCGAGATGATTGCCCGGATCGGAGAGGCATCATGAGCCTGCGCACCCGCCTGCAAGACAGCGCAATCCTCACCGCCCCCGGCGTCTACGATGGGCTGACGGCCGCCATTGCCACCGATGCCGGGTTCGAGGCGCTGTATCTGTCGGGCGCTGCCGTTGCCTATACGCGCCTTGGGCGGCCCGACATCGGGCTCAGCACCGCATCGGAAATGGCCGATACCATGGCCCTGATCGCCGATCGCACCCCCCTGCCCGTCATCATGGATGCCGATACCGGATTTGGAAACGCGCTCAACGCCCGGCGCACGATGCAAAACTATGAACGCGCGGGCGCTGCCGCCTTGCAGGTCGAGGATCAGACATATCCCAAACGTTGCGGGCATTTATCCGATAAGTCACTGATTTCATGCAATGAAATGGTCGGAAAGATCAAGGCCATGGTGGACGCGCGCCGCCACGACACCCTCGTGATCGCGCGCACCGATGCCATTGCCGTCGAAGGGTTCGACGCCGCCGTTGACCGCGCGGGCGCCTATGTGAACGCGGGCGCCGATGTGCTGTTCATCGAAGCCCCCCGCGACCGCGATGAGCTCAGCCGCATCCCGCAGACTTTCGGCACCCGCGTGCCTTTGCTCGCCAATATGGTCGAAGGGGGTGCGACCCCGATTTCCGAGACGTCCGATCTCGAAGCCCTCGGCTTCAGCATTGCTATCTTCCCGGGTGGGATCGTCCGCGCCTTGGCCAAGACCGCGCAGGACTATTACGCCAGCCTGCACGCCACCGGATCGAACCGCGCGTTCAAGGATCGGATGCATGATTTCGACAGCCTGAACGATGTGATCGGCACCCGCGATATGCTCGCCCTCGGAGGTCGCTATGACGACGCCTGAGGTCGCAGCCCCCCTGCCCGCCTACGATCTGGAGGTCGAGACGCTGATCATCGGCGCCGGTGCCTGCGGCATGGTCGCGGCGCTGGCCGCCGCTGAGCGCGGTCAGGAGGTGTTGGTGATCGAGGCCGATCCGGTACCCTCCGGCTCTACCGCGCTCAGCGCCGGGCTGATCCCAGCGGCCGGCACCCACTTTCAGCGTGAGGCCGGGATTGACGACACCCCTGCCCTCTTTGCCGCGGACATTCAGGCAAAGGCCAAGGACGAAAACGATCCGGCCCTTGTCGATTCGCTTGCGACCCACGCGGGCGGGGTGATCGAGTGGTTGGCGCAGACCCACGGTCTGCCGTTTTCGGTTGTGCATGATTTTGACTATCCGGGACACAGCCGCCGACGTATGCATGGCCTGCCCTCCCGCGCGGGGCGCGAATTGGTCGATGCCCTGCGCGCGCGCGTCGAAGCATTGGAGATACCCCTGATCTGCGATCGCCGCGCAACCACCCTGCACGCGCAGGAAGACCGCGTCGATGGGGTAACCGTTACCCTGCCCGATGGAAGCCAAGAGACAATCCGCGCGGATCGTATAATCCTCGCCTGCAATGGCTTTGGCGGCAACCGCGCGCTGGTGGCCGATCACATGCCCGACATCGCGGATGCCGTGTGGTTTGGCCACGACGGCAATCGGGGCGAAGCGGTTCTGTGGGGCGATGCGCTGGGGGCGAAACAGCGCCACCTTGGTGCCTATCAGGGACACGGAAACGTGGCTCATCCTCACGGTATCCTGATCACCTGGGCCGTGATTGGCGAAGGCGGTTTTCAGGTCAACGCCGAGGGGCAACGTTTCTGGAACGAGGCACAGGGATATTCCGAGGCCGCGCGCAATGTGCTGGCTCAACCCGGTGGCATCGCCTGGAGCATTTTTGACGCCCGCATTGCCGAGGTCGCCCGCCAGTTTGAGGATTTCAAGGACGCCGAAGCGCAGGGGGCTATCCTGCGGGCCGATACACTGCATGACCTTTCGGAGGCCTGTGACCTGCCGCCGTCCGCTCTCGAAACGATCACGGATTCCCTGCCGGTGGAGGGTCCTGACGCCTTTGGTCGTCATTGGGCAAGCAAACCGCTGCGGGCATCGTTTCATGCGGTGAAAGTGACCGGCGCGCTGTTCCACACGCAGGGGGGCTTGAGATTGCGCCCGAGAGTGGGCGTGTCTTGCGGATGCAGGGCGGCGCCTTTGCGAACCTCTATGCCGCCGGGGGCGCCGCTTGCGGCGTATCGGGGAGCGGTGACAGCGGCTATCTCTCGGGCAACGGTTTGCTCGCGGCGGTGGTGTTGGGCTATCTGGCGGGCGGTCACGCGGTGGACAGGTGACACCCCGTTGACAGCTGTCAACTTGGCACCTTTCTGTCTGACAACAGCGCCATGATCATCGGTCCGGGAGAGAATGCCCCGCGGGCTGCTTTGCGCGTCAGAGCACGCAAGTATCCGCCCGGGCTTTTGATCTCACTGACACGTTGAAGGATTGCGGTTACGGTTGTTGCTGCGCTCATTGCACCCATCACGCGCACGGCCTCTTCCCAAGCATCTTTGGTGATCCCCATCATGCCCCTCACATGGCTTGCGGCGGCGATCAGACCATGCCAATGGCGGATTTCATCCCGTGCGTAGGGCGCAATATCCGGGCAGGCATTGAGTATGAGGCGCAAGGGTAGTTTCGGTTGTACGACCTTCTCGGGATCGTTCTGGGATTCTGGCTCTTTCAAATCAGATAGATCTTTATTTGAATTCAGGTGGTGCCGCTCATTTTGGCTGTCACTGGCGCTCGAAATTGGTGTTTCCAAGGCGGCACAGATCGTCTCTAAATCCTGTTGCAGAGCCCTTTTGATCCGGGTCAGGGGAGCGATGCAGAGCTTGCGGCGCATTTGTTTTTGCAGCCCGTCGAGGGAGGTTTGAATCGAGGACCAATCGCCGGGAACACCTTCGCTCCGGGCATAGTCGCACAGCTTGATCGCATCACGCCGCAGGACGGTGATTTCCGCGCGGAGGTGGCGCAATTCTGCGGCAATTGCGCGTGCCGTTTCGGCGGCGGTGATGATGTCCTGAGCGTGCACAAGAAGTGGGCGCAGATCGAAGCCGTAGGCGTGGATCACATCACCCCCGATCCCGCGCGCTGCGTAGCGCTTTCCGTTCGGACTGTCGCGCCGTTGAATCAGTCCGGCGGTTGTGAGGGCCGCGAGGTGGCGGCGCAGTGTGCTCTCCGCCATGCCGTGGGCGCGGTCCGACAAAGTCCTGTTCGACGGAAAGACGATCAGGGAGTCGCCATCGGATAGCTCCGTTTTGGGGTGACACGACAGCAGCGCGTTCAGCACCACAAGATCCCGGTCAGATACTGCAAAATCCTTCCGCGCAGTGGTGAGGTCTCGCAGGAGGGACCATTTGTCGATCCCTGTGACGCTGGTTGGTTGTTGTGCGGCCATTGCACGGTGCATCAGGCCAGCCGTCACCGGCCGCTGCCCGAAGGGCGTCGTTGCATTTACGTCCATAGATTTTCACAAAGACAAGTTTTTTGGCCCGCAGGACATGCGGCTGTTGACAGCTGTCAACAAAGCGCCTTAGATTCAGAGTTGCTAGACACGAACCAAAGGCCTCTCGGGATCACTTTCCGGGGGGCTTTTTCTTTATCGCTTGTCTGGTCGTGCCTCCTTGTTGCTGCTCTGGGTCATTCGCCGCGCTCGTTCTTCCAGCGTCGGTGAATTTCGGGCAGATGATCGATCAGCCATTGATCGAAACCTGCGGTATTCTTGGCATCCAGGCTCAGCGTGGTGCGCGTGCCGGTCTGCTTGATCTGCGCCAGTGGTGTGCCCTCCGCGTCTGCAACGGTTTGCGGTTTTGGCGGGGCAGGGCGGGGCGCCTTGAGCGCGGCCATCACCGCGTTGAACCGTGCGTCCGAGCTGGCGCCCGTTGCGGCCTCCGTAAGATCGCGTTTGCCGATCCGCTCGGCCAGGGCCAGCCAACGGTCGCGCCCGATCCCTGGGGCCGATCCAATCGCCTCGATCAGCGCCAGCGGGACCTTGTCGGCGACGGCCAGCATTCGGCTGATCAGCGTCTTGTCCATCGACAGCGCGTCGCCCATGATCTTGCGGTCGTATCCCGCATCGCGCATCTGGCGCGCGAAATTCGCCTTTTCGATGAATGTCAGATCCTTGCGGGCGGTATTTTCCTGGCCCTGCGCCAGCACGAGCGCGCGGTCGTCCAGCACGCGCACCATCGCCTTGACCGGCAGGCGCAACGCCTTGAGGGCTGCCACCCGGCGACGGCCATAGACGACCTCGTACCGTTCGGGATCGTTGGGATTGGGACGCAGCAGCACCGGCACTTGCTGGCCGTAGATCTCGATTGATTTCTTGAGCGCGTCGAGTTCCGGGTCAACCGGATCGAGCCGGTCCTTGAGCCCGGCACCATCGACCATGCTTGGATCAACTTCGACAATCGAGCGGCGTTTGAGATCTTCGATGGAGCGGCTCACGGCGCCGATGGCGCCCTTGGAATAGCGCGGTTTTGCGGCGTCCACACGGGCAGGGGGCTCGGCCTTGGGAGTGTCGCTCATCAGCCCTTTCATCAGGTCCTTACGTGCCATTGCTGCGCCCCCATGCTGCCTGGATCAACCCTTCGATCTCGCCGTTCACGGCGTTCAGACTTTCCATCGCGCGCTCGTAGGTGGCGCGGGTGAATTGCCCTTTCTCGACCTCGTAGAGCGTTTGTTTGGTGATGCCCGCGTCCGAGATTGCGGTGGATTTCAGCACCGTGTGGTTCAGCACATGATCCCCGAACATGTTGCGCATGAAGCCCACCATCTGGTTTTGTGGCCCGTCACCCGGCTCGTATCTTGTCACGACATAGCGCAGCCAGTCGTAGGACATATCGCCCCCTGCGTCGGCCACGACGCCCAGCAGGTTCGACACCATCAGCAGGAACTGGCACATCGACATCACGTCGAGCATTTGCGGATGCACCGTCACCAGCACCGCGGTGGCCGCCGAGAGGGCGGACATGGTCGAGTACCCAAGCGTCGGCGGGCAGTCGATCACGACGGCGTCATACTCGCCCTCGACACTGGCAAGCGCGTCACCGACGCGGGTGAAAAACAGCCCCTCCTCACGCTCCAGCAGGGCGCGGGGCGTGTCGTGTTCGAATTCCATCAGGTCGAGGTTGCCGGGGATGATGTCGAGATTGGTGAAATAGGTCTTCTGGATCACGTCCGACAGCGGCACCGGATCGTCGTAGCGGATCGCGTCGTAGAGCGTGCCGCCGTCGAGCAGGTCGAACTCCGGCTGAAACCCGTGCAACGCCGACAGGCTGGCCTGCGGATCGAGGTCGATGGCCAACACCCGGTAACCATCCAGTGCCATTTTTTGCGCCAGATGCGCGGCGGTCGTGGTCTTGCCCGATCCACCCTTGAAGTTGATCACGGTGATGACCTGCAAATGATCCCCGTCGTGGCGGCCGGGCAGGTAGGTGCCGGGCTGTTTTGCGCCTTTTTCCAGCATGACCCGGAGGGACTGAATGTCGGCGGGCGAATAATAGCGCCGTCCGCCCGCGCGCACCTCGGGGGAGGGGCCGCGCCCGTCGAGGTGAAGTTTGCGCAGGTAGGCGTCTTTTACGCCCAGAAGGTCGGCGACCTCACCGGAGGTGAACTTGCGCAACACGCGCTTTGCGTCGGGCGGAAACAGCTGCGCGCGATGCGCCTGTAGACGCTCGGACAAAGTCCGGGCATGCTCGCCCACGAGAAAATCGATGCGGCTGCGCTGGCCATCCATCCTGTCTGCCTCATTCGACGACCGTTTGTTACGGTCTTTTGCGTCATTCATGCCTCTTGGCGTATATAGATGGCCGGCAATCTCGATTCTGACAAGTGAATTGTGGATATCTTGTGCAGGCGAGTGTCGGTGGCACAATTCGCGCGCAGGTTTTGGGGTGTCGGAGGTGGTGTCGCCAAACGTAGACAATCCGCAACACCTTCGCCGCAAAGCGTGTGTATGGGACACAATCGCGTCAGTTCCCCCTATCCACTTCCGCAGGCGGTCTTCTATGGATGGTTGAAACGGCGGGTAAACCGCCTTTCGAAAATGTCCGGCAGGCGGTGGTGTATGTTCTCAGGTGTAACTGGTGCGATTCGCGCCCTTGTGATTTTGACGCTGTCGCTTTTTGCGACGGTTACCCATGCCACGCAATTCACGCGGTCGGTGCCGGGGACGGCATTGGCGTTGCCGGATGACTATCCCGAAGCGGGCGGCGTTGCGATTGTGCTCGTGGGCGTCAACGGCAATGCCTATTTCCAGTTCTCCAATCCCGCCGGTGCGTTCCGCGGTTTCAACTTCAACGGTGATCCGGCGCGGTTCCGCGGCAACCCGTTCACCATCAACGATCCCATCGGGCTCGATTGCGGGTTCTCGACCTGTACGACCTATTTCGGCGGCGCCATCGCGACCGCCTACATCCGGTTCTCGGCGTTTGACGGCGACACGCAAGTCGGCGGTTTTGACGAAGATGACATCAGCCTGCGCCTGAACGGGTTTGACGTTGGCAACTGGTCGGATGTCACGACCGAGATCACCGACAACTCCGGCCTCAACGGGTTCGGTCAGGTGCGGGGCTTTGGCAACCAGACGTTCAACACCGGCTGGTTCACCACCAGCAACGCAGCACTGCTGAGCAACATCCTGACCACGGGGCAGACGACGACACAGGTCTTTGACCGCGATCCCAACGACAACTACTGGGATTTCCGGCGCGGCAACAATCTGGCGAACCAGGACATCGTGACCGTCGCACCCGGCTACACCATCGAGAAAAGTGCCGACGCCACGGCCTTTGCCACCGTGGGGGAGACGATCACCTACAGCTATGTGGTGACCAACATCGGGTCGGTTCCGATTCGCCAGCTTTCGGTGAGCGATGACAAGATCGGGGCGGTCAGCTGCAACAAGACCGTCATTCAGGATACCAACCCCGGCGGCACGGCGGATTTCGCGACCTGTCAGGCGACCTATCAGATCACGCAGGAAGATTTCGACGCGGGCGAGGTGACAAACATCGCAAAGGCCATCGGCGTGCCGGATTTCGGCACCCTTGGGGAGCTGACCGACACGCTGACGCTGACGGGCCCCGCCGCCACGCCAGTGCTGTTCGTAGACAAGACCAGCACCCTTTCGGCCTTTGGCAATGCGGGCACGTCCGTTCCCTACAGCTTTCTGATCCGCAATGACGGCGATGTGACGCTGAGCAATTTCACCGTCAGCGACAGCCTGATCCCGTCACTGGTCTGCGCGGTGCCGGACCTTGCACCGGGGGATGATTTCACATGCTCGGGCAATTACACCGTCCTGCAATCGGACGTGGATGCCTTTGCCAATAACGCCACCGATCAACTGAGCAATACGGTCACGGTCAGCGCGGATACGCCGCGCGACGGGCGGATCACGCAGACCGATACGCTCGATCTGCCCGGCCCGGCAACGAACGTCGATCTTGAGCTGACCAAGACCGCGGTCGAAACGACCTACGCCGCCGAGGGCGATCTGATCAACTACCAGATCGTGCTGCGCAACGCGGGCAACGTGACCTTCCCCGCCGCCCCCGCCGTCACCGATCCGCAGGCAGGCACGGTCAGCTGCCCCGCAGGCCCGATCGCGCCGGGCAATTCCGTGACCTGTACCGCCAGCTACGCGGTCATGCAGGCTGACATCGACAGCGGCAGTTTCACCAATACGGCCAGCGCCACCGTCACCGTCGCGGGGCAAAGCGACACCGCAAGCGACAACGCGCTCGTGAACGCGACCCGCACGCCGGGTCTGAGCCTTGACAAGACGCTCGATCCCACCTCGCCCAGCCAATTTGACACCACGGGTGTCGGGCTGACCTATGAATATCTGCTGACCAATACCGGCAACATCACGATTGAAAGCCTCTCGGTCTCGGACAACCGGGTGGGCGTGACCTGCGCCGTGACGACGCTGGCACCGGGGGAAAGCACAACCTGTACCTCCGCGACCTATTCGACGGGGCAGGGAGACGTGAACCGGGGGTTCATCCTCAACACCGCCACGGCAACGGGGACCGAGGCAGGCGGCGGTGGCGCCACCGTGACCTCCAACACCGATCAGGTCAGCGTGCCGGCCGTGCAACTGCCCGAGATCGAGCTGACCAAGACCGCACCGGTCGTGGCGGCGGCGGACTATAACGTGGGTGAGGTCGTCACCTATACTTTCGCGGTTCGCAACACCGGCAACGTGCGGATCGACACCAACATCGGCGTGACCGAAGTCACCATCACCGATGACAAGATCGGCACATTCACCTGTTTCACCGGGGCACTGACCCGGGGCCAGACGCGCAGCTGTACCGAGACGTATGAGCTTACGTCCGATGATATTGACGCGGGCGTTGTCATCAACACTGCGGTCGCCAGCGCGGGGCCGACGGATTCAGATCAAGTCACGGCGATCATCGCACCGGATTTCAACCCGTCGATCTCACTGGTCAAGTCGACAGGCACGGCGTCGGTGGATGCGACCACCGACAGCATTTCCTACAGTTTTGAGGTCGAGAATACCGGCGACGTTCGGATCCTGTCGACGATCCAGATCAACGATCCGTTGCTGAGCGCCCCCGCGGTCTGCACGCAGCCCGTCAACTTTGATCCCGGCGATACCTTTACCTGCACGGGCACCCGCACCGGCATCACGCAAGCCGAACTGGACGCCGGTCAGGTGCTCAACGAGGCGACGGCGAGTTTTGACTTTACGCGCAACGGGGTGACCACGACCGTGACGTCGGATGCGGACACGGCCACCGTGCCCGTTGTCGCCGCGCCGGATGCGGTGCTGAGCAAGACGGGGCCAACCACCTACAGTGCATTTGACGAGGCGCTGACGTACACCTTCCGCGTCACCAACCCCGGCAATGTCACCCTGCGCACGGCAACCGTGACCGATCCGCTGATCCCGACGCTGAACTGTACGCTGACGGACATCGCGCCGGGCACCTTCCAAGAATGTACGGGCCAGTACCGCGTGACACAGGCCAACATGGACGATGAGACGTTCACCAATCTTGCGAGCCTTCTGGCCCAACCCGCGCAGGGCGCGCAGCAGACCGATACCGCCACGGCGAACTCAAATCTTGCCGCCGGAGCGGGGACCAAGATTGCGGCGATCACAAAATCCGCCGACCGCACAAGTTTTTCGACCGTGGGCGAGCAGGTGACATTCACCATGGCGGTTGAAAATACGGGCACGCAGACGCTGAGCAATCTGATGGTCACGGATGTCCTGGACGCCGGGTTCAGCTGCACGATCCCGACCCTGGCGCCGGGCGTGATCGACCGGACCTGTTCGTTCCAGGTCACCGTTGACCAGGCGGATATCGATCGCGGAACGATCGTGAATACCGCTACCGTCGATAGCCCCGAAATCTCCGCCGTCAGCGCCGGCGACAGTGTGACGGGCCCGACGCGCACGGCGTCGTTCGTGCTGGATAAATCCGCGCCCGCCGCCTTTACCGGGGCTGGGCAGACGGTGAATTTTGAATTCCTGGTGCGCAACACCGGCAACGTGACGCTGACCAATGTCGTGGTGAGCGACGATTTCTTTGATCCCGCTTTCAGCTGCACGGTGCCCAGCCTTGCGCCCGGCGTCTCGGACCGCAGCTGTACCGCCAGCTACATCACCGAACAGGGCGATGTGGATCGCGGGTCGATCACCAATACCGCGCGCGCGGATGCAACAGCGCCGGCCGGGGTCGCCGCCCCCGCAAGACAGACCGATACTGTTGTTGTGTCCGGCCCAGCGGCCCGGCCCGCCGTGACGATCACCAAGGCTGCCACGGACGGCGCCTTCACCTCTGCCACCGATAGCGAAGCCTACACCTTTGTCGTGCGCAACACCGGTAATGTGACCCTGACCGGGTTGACGGTGGCCGATACCGATCTCGGCTTCAGCTGTGCACTCGCCGATCTGGCGCCGGGCGATACGGCGACGCGTTGCGCGGATGCCTCCCCGCTGGGCGCTGTCAAGAGCTTTGATCAGGCGGACGTCGATCTGGGCAGCTACACCAACGTGGCCACTGTCACGGGTCAATCCCTCGTCGGCGCCGCGCCGGTCAGTGACAGCGACAGTGTGACGGTCAACGGCCCCGCGCAGGTGCCCGCGCTTGAGATCGACAAGAACACAAATTTTGTCGGGCAGATCTCGACGGTGGGGGAGACGCTTTCCTACACGTACCGGGTGACGAACCGGGGGAATGTGACCCTGACAAACCCGATTACGGTGAGCGACGACCGTATCGCGACGGTGAATTGCCCCGCGCTTCCCGCATCGGGTCTGGCACCGGGTCTGTTCATCGACTGTAGTGCGCAGACCACCGTGACGCTGCAAAACCTCGACGACGGGTTTGTCGAAAATACGGCAACGGCATCGGTCACGCAGACGGTGATCCCGCAGACACCCGGTGGCCCGACACAGGTCACCGCGACGTCCGCCCCCGATACGGTTCGCATCGAGGCGGATCAGGCGCCCGCGCTGTCGATCCTCAAACGGGTGCAGGTCGGCTCGGCCGCAAGCTACGACAGCGTCGGCGATACCGTGAGGTTTGAATACGTCGTCACGAACACCGGCAATGTGACGACAACGGCGCCGATCACGGTAAGTGATGACAAGATCCCCGGCACGCTGACCTGCGGCACCGCCCCGATTGCGCCCGGCGCAAGCGTCACCTGTGCGCAGGATTACACGGCGGATCTGACCGCACTGAACGACGGGTCGGTGACCAATATCGCCACTGCAAGCACGGTATTCGAAGGACAGCCCGTCGTATCGGGCCCCGACAGCGTGACGATCAACGCGGTGCAGCGCCCGGCGCTGTCTGTGGTCAAGACCTTCACCGGCACCGACCGGCCCGGCTTTTTTGATCTGGGCGATACGCTCAGCTATTCGATTGTCGTCACCAACACCGGTAATGTCAGCATCGACGGGCCGATCACACTGAACGACAGCCTGATCTCCTTTCCGGGGGGCTTTGCCTGTGACGCGTTGACCGGCAACGTGCTGGATCCGACGCAGACCTATACCTGTACGGCCACCCACCGGGTCACGCAGAACGACCTTGATCTGGGGGCTGCGACCAACGTCGTGACCGCCACCGGCAGTTTTGACGGCACCCCGGTGCAGTCGCCGGCCGATGATGCGATCTATCCTGTTGACGCGCTTCCCGCGCTCTCGCTCGAAAAGGTGGCGCTGCCCGATCCTTCGATGCTGGGCATGGCCGGCGATATCGTCAACTACAGCTATACCGTGCGCAATACCGGCAACGTGGGTCTGGTGGGCGCGATCCTTATCGAGGATGACAGGATCGGCACGCGTGAGTGTAAACCGGCGGCCGGGGGCGCCACACCTGCGCTGACCACCTCACAGCCCGGAAATGTCATTACCTGTCAGTTCCCCTACACCCTGACACAGGCGGATGTGGACAACGGATCCGTCACCAACAACGCCACCGCCCGCACCACCTATGCCGCCTCCGGCGCGAGCCCGACGCGGGTCGTCTCGCCCAATGCGGATGCGACCGTGACGCTGGACGAAATGCCGGGGCTGACCGTCGTCAAGGAGATGATCACCGCCGTCGGTGCAGGTGCGCAGGCGGGTCAGGACCTGACCTACCGGATCACTGCGACGAACAGCGGCAACCAGACGCTGCGCGGTGTTGGCATCACCGATCCGCTGATTGCGGATCTAAGCTGTACCGTGACGCCCGGCGGCGCGGCGGCGCCCGCGAATGTGACCCTGCTGCCCGGCGCCGCGCTGGTGTGTACCGGCGAGTATACCGTGGGCCAGGACGATCTTGACCGTCAGACTCTGCTGAACACCGCAAACGCCAGTGCCACCGATCCGCAAGGCGCCACGGTGAGCGGCACCGACGGTGCAACGGTGCAGCTGGCCGCGCCCGTCGTCGACATGACCGTGACCAAGCGCACGCTGCGCGATACCGGGCCGGACAGCGATTTTGTCGTGGCGGGGCAGCAGATCACCTTTGCCGTCGCGGTCGAGAATACGGGCAATATCACGCTCTCCTCTGCGGTGGTGACGGACGCACGCAACGTGCTGCCCAGCAGCTGTACCGTGGGGCCGATCGCCCCCGGTGCGACGGATGACACCTGCCGGTTTACCTATGTGGTGACGCAGGCGGATGTGGATGCGATCAATACGGCCGCGGGCGAAACCTTTGGCGGGTTCACGAATGTCGCCAGCGTGACGGCCACGCCAAATAATCCCGACCTTGTTCCGATCACCGAGACCGGGGAAGTCTTTGTGCGTGGACCGCTGCGCGAGACGGATTTCCTGCTGTCCAAGAGCGCCGACGCGCCCCAGATCAATGTGCAGGGCCAGATCGTCACCTACACCTACCGCGTGGTGAACGCGGGCAATGTGACGCTGACCGAAGTGCCGCAGATCACCGATGACAAGATCGGTACCTTTGCCTGCGGTCCGCTGCCCGCAGGGGGCCTTCCGCCCGAGCAGACGTTGAGCTGTCGGGCCACATATGAGGTGACGCAGCCGGATCTGGATGCGGGTGGCGTGACCAATATCGCAACGGTGACCAGCTCCGAAGTGGCGCCGAAGCCCGCGCATACCGCCAGCCTGACCATCAACGCCGGCGGCGACCCGGCGCTGAGCCTCGTGAAGACTCCATCGGCCACGTCCGGGCTGCGCGCGGGCGAGGATGTGACCTATACCTACACCGTCACGAACATCGGGAATTTCACCCTGTCGGATGTGACGATCGTTGACCGGCACCAGTCGGCGTCGGGCATTGCCTCGCTTACGTTCGACAGTGAAACGCTGACGCGCGACGTCAATACCGTGGGCACCTCGACAGACACGGCGGGCCCCGGTGTGTGGAGCACGCTTGCGCCGGGTGACGAGATCACCTTTACCGCACGCTACCGCGTGACGGTCGCGGATATTGATCAGCAGGTGACGCTGGCAAACCTAGCCACGGTAACGGCAACCCCGCCCGCCGGGCAGACCGCACCACGCGCACAGGACAACTCTGCCGTGACCGTCGCTCCAAAGGCGCCGGGACTGAGCGTGGTCAAGACGGCGGATACCAGCAATCTGATCGCCCCCGAGGCGGTTGGCCAGCAGGTGCCCTTTACCATCGTGGTAACGAATACCGGCAATCAGACGCTGAGCGCGCCAAGCCTGACGGACACGCTGACCGATGCCGCCAACGGGGCGCTGACGCTGAACGCGGGGCCGACATTCGACAGCGGGGATGACAACGGCAATGGTGTTCTCGATACCGGTGAAAGCTGGACCTATCTGGCGCGCTATGACCTTACCCAGCAGGCGATTGACGCGGGCGGATTCACCAACGCCGTTGACGTGCGTGCGACCGATCCGCAAGGCCAGCCCGTCAGTGGCAGCGATACCATCGTGCCTGTCGTGATCGACAATGCGCCGACGATCGGCGTTGTGAAAACCGCCGTGGTGGATGACGGCGGGGATGGCACGGCTGTCGAAAATGATACGGTGACCTATACCTACACGGTCTCTAACACGGGCAATGTGACAGTTCTGGACGTGCAGCTGGCCGAGACGGGATTTGGCGGCACCGGCACGGCGCCCACACCGGTACGTGCGGCGGGCGGGGTCGAGATTGGCGGAAGCGCAAGCCTGCCTGATCTGCCCGTGGGCAGCGGGCCCCTCACCTATACAGCCACCTACGCACTGACGCAGGCGGATATCGACGCGGGCAACCTCAGCAATCAGGCGACCGCGACCGGCGTCAGCCCGGCGGGTGTGGCGGCGCGGGATCTGTCGGACGACAACAGCCCGGCAACCGGTGCCGATGACGCGACGGTGACACCGCTTGGCGCCGTGCCGTCGATGCGCGTCGAAAAACGCGCCGATACCAGCGCGCTTTCCGCGATCCCGCAGGTTGGCGAGAGCATCACCTTTACCATCACCGTCGCCAACACGGGCAATGTGACGCTGACACAACCCACGCTTGCCGATCAGTTGACCACGGCGGATGGGGGCGCGCTGGCGCTGAACGACGGTCCGCGCCAGATTGCGGGGGACGCCAACGCCAACGGGCGCCTCGATGTCGGTGAAACGTTTGTCTACACCGCGCGCTACGACCTGCAACAGGCCGCCCTCGACAGCGAGGGCATTGCGAACACCGTGCGCGCCACGAGTGCTGCGCCGAACGGCGATCCCGTCAGTGACATCTCGGACGATGATGCGGGGGCGACGGATAGCAGCGGCGACGGCAATCCGGCGAACGATCCGACGCTTGTACCGCTGGCGGTCAATCCCGGCGTGGCGCTCGTGAAAACCGCGACGCTCGACGATGGTGGCGACGGGCGGGCAGATGCAGGGGACGAGATCACTTATGTCTTTACCGTCTCTAACACGGGCTCCCAGACCCTGTTTGATGTGACCTTGCAAGAGACCGCCTTTTCCGGGACCGGTGCGCCGGTGGTGCCCGTCTATCAGAACGGCGGCAGTTTTGTCGGCAACGAGGCTGCGGTGGATCTTCCGGCCGGTGGCGCGCCGGCGGTCTTTACCGCCGTATACGCGCTGACGCAGGCGGATATCGACGCGGGCGGCGTGATCAATCAGGCAAGCGCAACCGTGACCGACCCCGATGGCGTGACGTTGAGCGATCTGTCGGATCCGGCAAACCCGGCGAGTGACGGCCCGACGGCCCTGCCGACCCCCCGCGCGCCGGCGCTGCAAACGGTGAAACGCGCGGCGCCCGCATTGTCGTCACCGGTGCAAGTCGGTGACCGGATCGCCTACACCATCGACGTGCGCAATATCGGCAACGTCACCCTTGGCACGCCAACGCTTGTCGACACGCTCACGGATGCGGCAGGCCAGCCGCTTACGCTGACCGAGGCGCCAATCTTTCAATCGGGGGACACCAATACAAACGACCGCCTCGATGTAGGCGAGACCTGGACCTACACGGCCGCGTTCACGCTCACCCAGCCCGCGATCGATGCGGGTGGTGTGTCCAACACGGTAACAGCGCAGGCCGTAGATCCATCCGGCGCAAGTGTCAGTGATGTCTCGGACGACAGTGCGGATGCGCCGGCCGATCGCGATCCGACGACCACGGCCCTGCCGCGCACGCCGGCCATCGGTCTGGTCAAGGCGGCAAGCCTTGACACCGGGGCGGACGGTGTTGCGGGTCTGGGCGATACGGTGACCTATACCTACACCGTGACCAATCTGGGCAACGTCACCCTGCGCGACATCACCGTGGATGAGACGACATTCAGCGGGACAGGGACGGCACCGGTGCCGTCCCTGCAAAGCGGGGGCGCGGATCTGGGCGGCGGCGCTGCGCTGGATTTGCCAGTGGGCACCACGCCGATGGTGTTCACGGCGACCTATACCCTCACGCAGGAAGATGTGGACGCGGGCGGGCTGAGCAACAGCGCGCTGGCCACCGGCACCGACCCGACCGGCACGCCCGTCACGGATGCCTCGGATGATGAGACAGCCGGGGCAGGGGCGGCCGACCCGACCGTTCTGGATCTGCCCGAAGCACCCTTGCTCGACGTGACCAAGACCGCCGACACCAGCGGCCTGCGCGATCCCGCGCAGGCGGGGGACGCGATTGCCTTCACCATCACGGTGGCGAACTCGGGCAATGTCACGCTTGATACCGTTGCGCTGGCGGATACGTTTACGCGCCGCGACGGCACGCCGCTGAGCCTCACACCGGTGCTGACGGGTGGCGACAATGGCGTCGCGGGTGATCTGGAGGTGGGCGAGACATGGACCTACCGCGCAAGCCACACGCTGACCCAGGCGGATATCGACGCGGGCGGCGTGCGCAATCAGGCGGTCGCGACGGCGAACACACCCGGCGGGACCGCGGTCAGCGATACCTCCAACAATGGCGACGACACCGATGGCAATGACAGCGATGATCCGACAGTCATCAATATCGGTGGCGCGCCGGTCTTTACGATGAACAAGCGGATCGCGGCGGATGCGCCTGCGGTTATCGACACGCGCGGCCAATCGGTGCCGTTCGAGTTTGTGATCACCAATACCGGCACGGTGACCCTGACCGCGCCCATCACCGTCAGCGACGCATTGATCGATGCGCAGGGGCTGGGCGGCGTCAGCTGCCCCGCGCCACCGATTGCACCGGGCGCGCAGATCATCTGTACCGGCAGCTATGCGGTGCAGCAGGCTGATCTGGATCGCGGCTCGTTTGTGAATACTGCCACGGCGACCAGCACCCAGCCTGTCGTGCCGGAGAACCCCGGTGATCCCGATACGGTAACGATTGTCACCGATCCCAGCGCCGTGACCACGCCGCTGACGCAAAACCCTGCGAGCCAGTTGGCCAAGGGGCTCGCGCCCGGCTCTGCCGCGACATTCGCCGCCGTGGGGGACCAGATCACCTACCGCTTTACCGTGACGAACGTCGGCAACGTGACGCTGCCGGGTCCGATCACCGTGGATGATGACCGTATCGGCACGGGGCTTTCCTGTGTGGCCGGTCCGCTTGCCGTCGGGGAAGAGGCGTTTTGCGATCATGTCTGGACGGCGGCGCAGCCCGATCTGGACGCGGGCGAGGTGACCAACACCGCCACCGCCGAGACGTCGTTCGGGCAGGTCGCGGTATCCTCGCCGCCGGTCAGCTATACCGCGCCTGCGGTGCAGACCAAATCACTGGGCTTTGCCAAGGCGCTCGTCAGTGCGACGCCGGATCTGTTCGATGTCGGCACGCGGCTGGACTATCGGTTTACCGTCACGAACACGGGCAATGTCACCGTCGACGGCCCGATTACCATCAGCGATACGCTGGCCGCCGACGCCAGCTGTCCGGCGCTGCCGGGCGGGACCCTTGCACCGGGGGCCGAGCTGATCTGTAGCGGCAGCTATGTTCTGCGTTCAGGGGATATCGCGCTGGGGGCCACGACCAATGTGGCGAGCGCCAGCGGCACGATTGATGGCGCGCCGATCCCCTCGAACAGTGATGATGCGATCTACCCGGTTGGCGCGACGCCCGCGCTGACGCTGAGCAAGGCGGCGGTGCCGGTGGATGTCACCTTTACCACTTTGGGCGAGATAATCACCTACAGCTACACGGTCACCAATTCCTCCAACGCGGGGCTGAGCGAGGATATCATCCTCACCGACAACCGTCTCGATGCGCCGTTTGTCTGCTATGACGCGGCGGCGAACGGGGTGTTCAACGTAGGCCAGACGGTGACCTGTAGCGCGCAATACGCCGTGACGCAGGCGGATCTGGACGCGGGCTTTGTCACGAACGAGGCGCTTGCAGGCACGACCTTTGCCCCCGGAACCCCCGACGAGATTGCCGTGCTGTCGCCCCCGGCGCGCGTGACCGTCGATGCGGTACCGGCCCCGGCGCTGACGGTGGCCAAGCAGATCGTGGATCCGCCCGCCGCCGCCTCTGCTGGAGACACGCTGAGCTATCGTCTGACGGCGACCAACACCGGCAACCAGACGCTGTCGGCGGTGTCGCTGGTCGATCCGCTGATCCCGGCGCTGGCCTGTACGGTCGATGCACAGCCCGCGCCCGCGAATACGGTTTTGGCGCCGGGGCAGGCGCTGGTATGCACCGGCACTTACACGGTCATGCTTGCCGACGTGAACGCGCAAGAGCTGTTCAATACTGCTACCGCCACGGGCCAGTCCCCGCAGGGCGTCGAAGCCAGCGGCAGCGACAGCGTGCCTGCACCGATCGCGCCCGCCGACCCCGCGCTGAGTATCGTGAAAACGCTGGAGCCCGTGCGCCCGGCGGGTGTTGCCGCCTACACGCAGGCGGGAGAGGTTCTGCAATTCCGCCTGACCGCGCGCAACGCGGGCAATGTCACGCTCAACGGGATCATGCTGAGCGATGCGCGGGCCACGGTGCCGGCGAATTGCGACATCGGCACCCTCGATCCGGGGCAGGAGAATGGCAGCTGTCTGGTTTCCTACACGGTGACGCAGGCCGATGTGGACGCGGTTGGCGCGCGGGCCGGCGATAGCTTTGCCGGGTTCGTCAATGTGGCAACCGGGACGGCGACCGCCGCCACGCCCGACGCGCCTCAGGTGCCGGGCCGGGCAGAGCTTTTCGTGCGCGGGCCAGAGCCTGCGCCCGCCTTTACCCTCGACAAGACCGCCGATGTGGCGGAGATTTCGCGGGCGGGGGATGCCGTTGCCTATACCTATCTGGTGACCAACAGCGGCAACATCACCCTGCGTGCGCAGCCGGTTGTTACCGATGACCGCATCGCCAATGTGACCTGCGCACCGATCCCGCAGGCGGGCCTGCTGCCGGGGCAAAGCCTGACCTGCACGGCGCCCTACACGGTGACGCAAGCCGACATCGATGCAGGCGGCGTGACGAACATCGCCTCCGTCAGCTCGCCCGAGGTGCCCCTGCCTGCCACACCGGGGGCGGAGACCGACAGCGTGACGCTGCCGGCCACTGCCGCGCCCGCCTTGCTGATTGCCAAGACGGCAGATGCGACCGACGCGCTGGTTGCGGGGCAAACGATCACCTACACCTACCGCGTCACCAACGCAGGCAACGTGACGCTGAGCGAGGTTGCGGTGACGGATCAGCACACCTCGGCCAGCGGTACGGTTGCACTGACGCTTTCGGGCGACGCCCTCGACACCGATGCGGCGCCTGCGGGCGACAGTAGCGATGCGACCGAGGACAACGCCGTCTGGAGCAGTCTTGCTCCCGGCGATACCGCGCGGTTTACCGCCACTTATCTGGTGACGCAGGGCGATGTGGATGCGCAGGACGCCATCGCAAACACCGCCAGCGTGACCGCCGACCTGCCCGACGGGCAGGGGGGCGTGACCGCCACCACCACGGTTGAGGTGACACCCGCCGCGCCAACGCCCGCGTTGACCGTGCTCAAGACCGTGGATCTGGCCAATGTCTCTACCCCGCCGCAGGTGGGTGAGACGCTGCCCTACACCATCACGGTAGCAAACACCGGCAACCAGAGCCTGCGCAACGTGACACTTGCCGATACGCTGCGCCGTCTGGACAACACCGAAGTGCCGCTTGCCCAGGCGCCGGTGCGTGTTGCCGGAGATGGCGGCGTGGCCGATGTGCTCGACGTTGGGGAGACCTGGACCTACACCGCGCAACACGTGCTGACGCAGGACGATGTGGATGCCGGCGGTGTCGCCAACAGCGCAATCGCACGCGGCCTGTCGCCGCAGAATATACCTGTCAGCGATCAATCCGACGACGGTGTGCCCGATAATGGCGCAGACAATCCCACGATCACTGCCGTGCCTGCGGCGCCGCTGCTGGACGTGGTCAAGACCGTCAGCACCCCCGCCACTGCGGTAGGCGAAACGGTCGTCTTTGACATCGCGCTGCGCAATGCGGGCAACGTGACGCTGCGGGACGTGGGCATCCTGTCGGAAACGCTGGTGCGGGCCGACGGCACGCCGCTGGCGCTCAACGGGGCGCCGATCTTTGTCGGTGCGTCCGGGGGGTCTTCGGTCGGGGATCTGGAGCCGGGTGAGACGGCAACCTACCGCGCGTTCTATACGCTTGTGCAGGGCGATCTGGACGCCGGGGGCATCCGCAATTCCGCGCGCGCCATCGGTACACCTCCCATCGGCTCCCCGGTGACGGACGTGAGCGACAATGGCGACGACACGGATGGGAACGCCACCGATGATCCCACCGTCCAGAGCATTCCCGCCGCGCCCGCGCTGAGCCTGCTGAAAGCGGTATCGGACGAGACGCCCGCAACATTTGACGGCGTGGATCAGCGGATCGACTACGTGTTTACCGTCACGAACACGGGCAATGTCACCATTGCCGGGCCGATCAGCGTCACCGACGCGCTGTTGAGCGACGGGGTAAGCTGCCCCGCGCTGCCGGCAAACGGTTTGGCGCCGGAAGAAGCGCTCACCTGTACCGGGAGCTATCTGACGACGCAGGCGGACGTTGATGCGGGCCGGATCGACAACACGGCGACCGCCAGCGCGAACGGCACGACCTCGCCGCCCGCGACGGCGACGATCCTTGCCCAGCAGACCCCGTCACTGAGCCTGAGCAAAACGGCCGAGCCCGTCCCGGCTGCGGAATTCTTTACCGGGAAGGTCGTGCGCTACACCTACGTGACGACGAATACCGGCAACACCACGATCACGGCACCGGTCACCGTGACCGACAACCTGATCCCGGCGGCGGGCATCACCTGCGATGCCTTCCCGGCAGCAGGGCTCGCCCCCGGTGAAACGACGACCTGCCGGGCGGATTACACCGTAACGGCAACGGATGTGGATCTGGGCAGCGTCATCAACATCGCGACGGCGACCGATGGCACGACCATTTCGCCGCTGGCCTCGGCGTTGATTCCCGATGCGGGCGTTCCGGCCCTGTCGATCGTGAAATCCGTGGCCGCAGGCGCAAGCTTTGATGCGGCGGGCGACACGGTGCCGTTCAGCTTTGACGTTACCAACAGTGGCACACGGGCCTTTGCGGCGCCTGTCACCGTGACCGACACGCTCTTTGGCGCGGTTGCCTGTTTCACGCCCAGTGCCGCCGACCCGGATCTGCGGGCGGGCGAGACTGTTACCTGCGGGGGCACCTATACCGTGACCCAGGCCGATCTGGACCGTGGGTCGATTTTCAACGAGGCCTTTGCCCAGACGACATTCGGACCTGAGGCGGCGCCGGTGACCTCGCAGCCAAGCTCGGTCGAGGTGCGTGCATTGATCGCGCCAGCCCTGACGCTGGCCAAACGCGCGGCGCCGCTCCCCGTCACGGGCGTGGGTCAGGCGCTGACCTATACGCTCACGGCAACCAACGCGGGCAACCAGACGCTGCGCAATGTGGTGATCCGCGATCCGATGCTGCGCGGATTCAGCTGCCAGCGCGACACGCTGGCGATTGCGCAGACGCTGGAATGCAGCGGCACCTACGCCGTGACCCAGGCCGACATCGATGCTGGCAGTCTGACAAACAACGCCACCGTGGGTGCGATCACGCCACAGGGCGGGGCCATCGGCGATGCGGCCAGCCTCACCGTGGCGATGCCGGCGGCTGCCGCATCGCTTGAGTTGATCAAGACGGCGACCCCGACACCGTTTGGCGCGGCGGGCAGCACGCTTGGCTATCTGTTCGAGGTCCGCAACACCGGCAATGTAACGCTGCGCGATGTGGTGGTGACCGATGCGATGATCCCGGACTACAGCTGCACCATCGCGGCCCTTGCGCCCGGCGCCAGCGATCAAAGCTGTGCCGCCTCGATTGAGGTGACGCAGGCGTTGCTGGACGCGGGAGAGATCGTGAACACGGCACAGGTGCGCGGCAGCGGTCCGGGCAACGTGACCGCCACGGCGCGCGATACGCTGCGCACCCCCGGTCCGACCCGGCGCGGCGCGTTGGAGGCGACAAAGGTCGTGGGCGCCGCCGCCTCTGTGCCCGGCGCGCAGGTGCCATTCACCTTGCGACTGGTCAATACCGGTAATGTCACGCTGCGCGACGTCACGGTGGTAGACGTGATGACAGACGCCACTGGCACGCCAATCACGCTTGACGCGCCTTTCGCGCTGCAGCCGGGTAGCGATGCGAATGGCAACGCGGCATTGGATGTGGACGAAATCTGGATCTACCGCGCGGTGCGGACGCTGACGCAATCGGACCTCAACGCAGGCGGTCTGCGCAATCAGGTCAGCGTGCGCGCGATTGATCCGACGGGTGCGCCGGTGACGGATCTGTCCGACAATGGCATCGACAGTGACGGCGATACCACTGGCGATGTGAGTGTCTTTAACGTGGCGACCGAGCCGGCGCTGGACGTGACCAAGACGGTTGTTTCTACCGCCACAAGCGTCGGGGAAAGCGTGACATTCGAAATCCGCGCGCTGAACATCGGCAATCAGGACGTGCGTGGGCTGAGCGTCGAGGACCGTATGACGCGGCTTGATGGCTCTTTGGTGCCTGTCACGGTCGACGCGCTGGCGGTCCCGGCCAGCCTTGCCCCCGGCGAGACGGCAATCTGGCGCATCGTGCACGTGTTGACGCAGGACGACGTCAACGCGGGCGGCTTGCGCAATACTGCCCTTGTCAGCGGTACCTCTGCCGGCGGCGACACCGTGCGGGAGGTGTCGGATGATGGCATCGACGAGGATGGCAACCTGACCGATGATCCGACCGAAGTGACGATCCCCGTCACGCCGGCGCTAGAGGTCATCAAGGTGACGGATGAAATCGGGACCCTGCCCGGCGATCTGGCCAGCTTTACGATCACGGTGCGCAACGCGGGCAACATCTCGCTTCGCGACATCACGCTTGACGACACGATGACCAACCTTGCCGGAGAGGACAGCCGCAGCCTGCCCGTGACCTTCACGGGCAGCGATGGCACGCCGCCTTCGCCGCAGGGCATTTTGCAGCCCGGCGAGACCGCGACCTATACTGTCACGGCCGCCCTGACCCAGGCGGATATCGACAGTGGTGGTGTGCGCAACGTGGCGGTGGCGAACGGGGTTTCGCCACAGGGCGCGCTGATTGCCGATATCTCCGACGACGACGGTGGTGGCTTTGACGACCCGACCGTGGCGGCGATCACGGCGCTGCCGAGTTTCGAGATCACCAAGGTCAGTGGCGCGGCGGAGTTTGTCTTTCCCACGGTTGAGCGGCGCACGTTCACGATCACCGTGACCAATACGGGCAACATTACCCAGTCAGGTATTCAGGTGCGCGATGATCTGGTCGCGTTCCTGGCACCGGCCACATTGCTCAGCGATGCTTTCCCGGTCACCACGACCGCGAGCGGTTTTGCCGACGGGGGCGCGAATGTCGCCTACGACGGTGTGACCGACACGGATCTGTTGAGCGGGGACGCCACGCTCGCCCCCGGCGCGGTCGGTACGGTGGAGATTACGGCCACCTACGCGGGCCAGCCCGGTGCGCCCAATACGGCGACGGTGACCTCGGCGCAGCTGAGCACCCCGACCGAAGGATTTGTCCCTGTCGTGACCCTTGATACCGACGGCGACGGCATCCCCGACAGGCTGGAATCGCCGACCGGCGACCGCGATGGCGACGGTGTGCCCGACCGCGTGGATTACGACCCAACGGGCGTGTTCTATTGCGAGGACGACGGCCGCGTTCTGACCGGCGGCACGATCAGCGTCTCGGGCAACGGCGCGACGCAAACGGGCGTGGGCACCAGCGGCCCGATCACCGTGGTGCGTGACGGGCGGCTTGGCCCTTATCAGTTCTTTGTCACACAGGCGGGCAGCTATACGCTGACGCTGACCTATCCCGACGGCACGGTGGCGTCGAGCACGCGGCTCACGCGCGGGACGCTGGATGCGACGGGCTTCCTGCCCTCCAATCCCGGCGTCATCGGCGCGGGACCGGTGGGCGAGACTGGTTTGCTGGGTGATTTCACGGCACAGGCCAATCCGTTCTACACCGCCTTTGCCTTTGCCCCCGGTGATCCGGTGCTGATCAACAACAATATCCCCGTGACGCAATGCGCGGGCCTGACCGAGGTTGTCGCGACCAAGACCGCGGATCGCAAAACGGCCGTGTTTGGCGAGACGGTGAATTTCACCCTGACCTTTGCCAATCAGACCGAGCTTTCCTACCCCGGCGCGCGCTTTGTCGATCTGCTGCCTGCGGGCATGGTCTATACCCCCGGCTCCGCCCGTCTGGACGGTGTCGCGGTCGAGCCTGAGGTGCAGGGGCGGCGTCTGGAATGGCGTGGCGATCTTGGGGCGAACCAGACCCGCGTGCTGCGCCTTGCGGTGCGGATCACGCGCACGGGCGAGTTTGGTGAGCGCACCAACCGCGCGCAGGTCGAGGACCGGTTTGGCCGCCGTCTGTCGAACGTGGCCGAAGCGTCGGTGCGGGTGGACCCGGAACACGTGTTCGACTGCTCTGACGTGATCGGAAGGGTGTTCGATGACCGCAACGGCAACGGCTATCAGGATGGGCCGGGTACGCTGCCTGCGCCGATCATCGAGGACAGCTATATCGGGAACGGTAAATTCGGCAAACTCGACCGTGCGCCCAAGCGTGAGGACCAGTCAGAGCCGGGCCTGCCCGGTGTGCGTCTGGTCACCCCTGACGGTATCCTGATCACAACGGACGAATACGGGCGCTATTCGGTGCCCTGTGCGGCGCTGCCGCGCAACATCGGCTCGAACTTCATGCTCAAGCTCGACACGCGCACGCTGCCCACGGGTTACCGGGTGACAACCGAGAACCCGCGCGTCGTGCGCCTGACCGCCGGTAAATTCGCCAAGCTGAACTTTGGCGCCCGGCTGGGCAAGGTTGTCGATGTGGATCTGACGGCGCGCGCCTTTGTGGCGGGCGGCACGGCGCCGAAACCGGGCCTGTCGGGTGCGGTGGACGGGCTGATCGGGCAGATTGCGCAGACGCCGTCGATCCTGAACTTGACGTATGTTCTGGACCCCGGCGAGGCGCCCCAGATTGCGCGCGAAAGACTGCGCGAGATGGAGCGGTTTATCCGCAAGCGGTGGCGTGGTCGCGGGACCTACAAGCTTGAGATCGACAAGACAGTGACGCGGACGCGGTAGGGGATGATCGGTATGTTTGGTAAAATCCACAAGACACGGGCATTTGCCCTCGTGACCGTCTCGACCCTTGCCATCGCCACGGCGACGGCAGCGCAGGAGGACAGCGGGTTCAGCATCGCCATCGACGGTCAGACGGTGGCGGGCGATCCGCGCCTCTCCACGACCAAGGCCCGCGAGGACCGCAAGCTGGAGCGCGCCAAGCTGCGCGTGCAATTCGACGGGCTGGAGGTCCGGCCGCGCCTCGCGGCACTCATCACCAACGCGCGCAGCCCGCGCGCGGGCGAGACGATGACCGTGCGCAGCGAGATGAACTATCCCGCTTACGTGACCCGGGGCGAGATCCGCATTACCGATGTGGCCGCCCGCGGCGGCGCGCGGGTCGTGGCCACAGCTCCCATCGCTGCCAATGGCGAGGCCTCCCTGCGCGTGCCCGAAGGCGAGACGCTGGTGATGACCTACCGCGTCTATGACAAGAACGGGCGTTTCGACGAAACCCGCCCTCTGCCGCTGACCCCGAGCGTGGATGCGCAGGGTGATTTTGCGGGCGAAGGGGCCGAGCTGGGCACCGATCTGGGAGGCATCCGCCGCATCCCCGTCTACGGCGGCGCGGTCACCGTGTCTGGCAGCGACGTGCGCCCCGGCGCCGTCATCGACACGCTGGGAGAACGGGTGCGCCCCGATCCGTCGGGGAATTTTGTGCTGCAACGTATCCTGCCCGCCGGCGACCGCGCCGTTGCGGTCAAGGTCACCGGCGCGGGCGAGAACACCTATATCGAGCGCGACATCTCGATCCCGCGCGCGGAATGGTTTTCGACGGCAATCGTCGATCTGACCTTCGGTCGGCGGTTCGATGACGCGGATGGCACTCTTGATCGGACCTACAGCTACGGCCGCATTGCGGGCTATGCCAAGGGCAAGACGCAGTCGGGCTGGGTGCTGACAGGCTCCATCGACACGGGCGAGGATGATCTGTCGGATCTGCTGCGCGATCTTGATGAAAAGGATCCGCAGGATGTGCTGATCCGCCTGCAACGCGAGAATGCCTACCCCACCTACGGTGACGACAGCACCTTTGAAGAGGGCGCGCCGACGGACGGCAAATTCTTCCTGCGGGCGGAAAAAAACGGCAGCCACCTGATGTGGGGTAATTACACCGCCAGCGTCGGAGGCGGGTATTATCTGCGCAATGAACGCACGCTTTACGGCGCGCAAGGCGTCTACCGCAGCCCGCAGACGACCTCGCGCGGGCAATCACGCGTCACGGTTGAAGCCTATGCGGCGAGCCCCGATCAGTTGCCCGGGCGCGACACGTTTCTTGGCACAGGCGGGTCGGTGTATTTCCTGCAACGTCAGGATGTCTCCGTCGATACCGAAACCGTCAGCGTCGAAATCCGCGACCGCGATACCGGCCGGGTGATCGAGACGCGCGGGTTGGTCGCCGGGCGCGATTACCGGATCAACTATCTGCAGGGTACCGTTGTCCTGACCTCCCCTCTGAGCGGGACGGCAGCGGCGGGCACCGTCGTGACCGAACCGGGCGGTGCCTATGACGTTGTGCTGGTGGTCAACTATGAATTCACGCCGGTCGCGGGGGATGTCGACGGCTATAGCTACGGCGGGCGGGCCGAGGGTTGGGTGACCGATAACGTCCGTCTGGGGTATACCGGCGTGGTCGAGCAGACCGATATCGCGGACCAGACAGCGCAATCGGTGGACCTGTTGTGGGAGCTGAGCGAGCGCAGCTTTATCGCGCTGGAATACGCGCAGACCGAGGGGCCGGGATTTGGCTCCAGCTTCAGCGCCGATGGTGGTCTGATCATCGAAAACACCGCCAGTGCGGGTGTGCAGGACGGCACGGGCGAGGGCTATGCCGCGCGCCTACAACTGGATTTCGAGGATATCGGCCTGCAAACGCCCGGCACTTTCGCCGCCTACTACGAGACGCGCGATGCGGGCTTTTCAACGCTCGACTACCAGACCACCGCCGATGAGGAGCTGTGGGGCGTGTCGGTTGGCGTGGCCCCGACAGAGCAGCTTGCCTACCGCTTTTACTACGACAGTTTCGAGAACGCCGATGGCCGCGAAAAACGCGAGGGCGGGGCCGAGCTGAGCTATCTTCTGTCGCAGCGCGTGCGCCTTGATTTCGGGGTCGAGCATCTGACCCGCGAAGACCCCGCCGCCGCTGCCGAGGATACCGGCAGCCGCACCGACGCTGCGATCCGCGCGACCTTCACCGAGAGCGAGGATTTTGCCTGGTACGTCTTTGCGCAGACGACGCTCGACCGGTCGGGTGAGTTGGAAAAGAACGACCGTCTGGGTGCGGGGCTTGCCTACCGATTTGCCGAAGGGTGGACATTTGAGGGCGAAGTCTCTGACGGATCGCTGGGCGTCGCGGGCAAGGCGTTGGTGACCTATAATTCCGACGACTATAATTCCGTCTATCTGGGCTATCAGCTTGATCCCGGGCGCGAATTCTCGGGCGCGACGCTGGTCGGGCGCGACCGGGGCAATACGTCGCCGGGGGTAAGCGTCGCCTGCGCGAGGATGTCGATGTCTACGCAGAGAATACCTATGATCTGTTTGGCAACCACCGCGCGCTGACCAGCACCTACGGCGTGGAATACCGCACCACCGAGGCGCTGACCCTGCTGGGCGGGTTCGATTTCGGCAGCGTTGATGCGCCCGATGGCGATCTGGATCGCAAGGCCCTGTCGTTCGGTGCCCGCTACCAGAACGAAGGCGGTCTGTCGTGGCGCGCGCGGGCCGAGTTCCGCCGGGATCGTGGCGAAAGCCTTGGCGCGGATCGCGATCAGGATGCGTTCCTGTTTGTCGGCAGTGGCCGCTATGACATTTCCGACGCGTCGCGGCTGGTCTTTTCCATTGACTATGCGGACATCGACGCGGATGACACCTCCTTCGTGTCGGGTGAATATATCGACGCACAGATCGGCTATGCCTACCGGCCGATCCTCGATGACAAGCTGAACCTGCTGTTCAAATACCGCTACCTCAAGGACACGGTCGGCCAAGAGATTGATGGCGGTGACGGGCGCGGACCGCGTCAGGTGAGCCATATCCTGTCGCTGGATGCCGACTATGACCTCAACCGTGCATGGACACTGGGCGCCAAAATCGGTGGCCGCTGGGGCCAGTCGGCGCCGGATGACACGATTGCACTGGCCGACAATGACGCCTACCTCGGCGTGATCAACGCGCGCTATCACCTCACACACAAGTGGGATCTTCTGCTTGAGGGCCGCTACCTTGAGGCGAGCGATGCCGGCCTGTCAGAGGCGGGATTCGTCGGCGCGGCCTACCGGCATATCGGCAACAACGTAAAGCTGGGCGTAGGGTATAATACCGGTCGGTTCTCGGACGATCTGAGCGATCTGACCTACGATGATGAGGGCGTGTTCATCAACTTCATCGCCAAGTTCTGAGGAGCGGATGCTGCCCGCCGTTCCCACTGAATTTACGCCAATCGCGTCCCTTGCCGGCGGGGTGCTGATCGGGCTGTCGGCCGTGATGGTCATGGCGCTTTTCGGGCGGATTGCGGGAATTGTCGGGATCACGACCGGAGCGGTCACAGCGCCGGATCGCGGTTGGCGGATCGCGTTTGTGGCGGGATTGCTGACGGCGCCGGTCCTTTGGATACTCGCCACGGGCACCGCGCCGCAGCAAAGCGTTGGGACAAACCTCTTGGCGATGGGCGCGGCGGGTTTGCTGGTGGGAGTTGGCACTGCGTTAGGGTCGGGATGCACCTCTGGCCATGGGGTGTGCGGATTGGCACGGCTGTCGCCCCGATCGCTCGTGGCGGTCGTTACGTTCATGGGGTTCGCCGCGCTGACGGTTTTTGTGCTGCGGTACGGGGGGCTCTGATGCGATTACTCATGGGATACCTCGCTGGGGTTCTCTTTGGGCTTGGCCTGATCCTGTCCGGGATGGCCGATCCGGCGAAAGTCCTCAATTTCCTCGATGTTTTTGGCGCCTGGGATCCAAGCCTTGCCTTTGTGATGGGCGGCGCCTCCGTCACCGCGTTCATCGGGTTTCGGCTTGCGCGACGTCGCGAACGGCCCGTGCTGATGCCCGCGTTTGATCTGCCTACGCGCGGCGATATTGATCCGCAGCTGCTGACGGGTGCCGCGATTTTTGGCGTGGGATGGGGCATCGGAGGCTTCTGTCCCGGCCCCGCGTGGACAGCCCTGCCGCTGGCCGCCCCCGGCACCGTGGTATTCGTGCCCGCAATGCTGATCGGGATCGTGCTGGGGCACCGTCTGAAAACGGTGCAAGGCGCTTTCCAGCGGTAGCCTGCCGCTTTTTGCACCTGTATTTTCGGGCCCGTGGGGGTAAGCAAACCGGACCCCATGCGAAAGAAACGGCGATGACGGACCTTTGGGCGGGCTTGATGAGCGCGCTGACCTTGCTGATCACCTTTGACGCGGAGCTGATCGAGATCACGCTGCGCTCTTTGCAGGTGACGCTGTCGGCGCTGGTCATTGCCTCGGCGCTCGCGCTCCCGCTGGCGGCGTGGCTGGCAGTGCGCCGGTTCCGGTGGCGCCGTGCGGTGATTGCGCTGCTCAACGCGCTGATGGGGCTGCCGCCGGTTGTCGTGGGGCTGGTGGTCTACGTGTTGCTGTCGCGCTCGGGGCCGTTCGGCGTGTTGGGGCTGCTTTTTACGCCCACGGCGATGGTGATCGCGCAGGTCATTATCATCGTGCCGCTCATCGCGTCGATTGCGCATCAAAGCCTGCGCGATCTGTGGACGGAATATCACGATCTGCTGATCTCTCTGAACGTGTCGCAGAGCCAGAAGATCCGCACGCTCCTGTGGGACGCGCGGCGCGCTTTGCTGACGGCTGCGCTCGCGGGATTTGGCCGTGCGATTGGTGAGGTTGGCGCGATCATGATCGTGGGCGGCAACATCGACAACGCTACGCGGGTGCTGACGACGGCCATCGCGCTGGAGACCGGCAAGGGCGATTTTGCGCTGGCGCTTGGCCTTGGGATCATCCTGATCGGGTTGGCGATTTCGGTGAACCTCGCGACTCACTGGCTGAGCCGGACAGAGAGGGGCGCGCGGTGGTAGGTCTGTTTCCGATGACAGCAACCGGTGTCACGGTTCGCAAGCGCGGCAAGGCCCTGCTGGGACCACTCGATCTGACGATCGCCAAACCGCAGACGACAGTGGTGATGGGTCCCAACGGCTCGGGAAAGACGACGCTGCTGCGGGTGCTGCACGGCTTGGCACGGTTGGGCGAGGGCAGGATCGACTGGACCTGTGACGCCCGCACCGCGCGCGCGGCACAGGCTTTTGTGTTTCAACGGCCAATCCTGCTGCGGCGCTCCGTTCTGGAAAATCTCAGCTATCCCTTGCACATCATCGGCGATCCTGAGGCCACGAGAAAAGCACGCGATTGGGCCGAACGGGTCGGGCTCGCACCGATGCTGGGGCGCAGTGCGCTGAGCCTGTCAGGGGGGGAGCAGCAGAAACTCGCCCTTGCGCGCGCTTTGATTACGGATCCCGCGCTGATATTTCTGGATGAGCCAACGGCCGCGCTGGACGGTCATGCCACCCGCGAGATCGAAGCGTTGCTGAGCGATGCGCGCGCGCGGGGCACCGCGTTGATGCTCGCGACCCATGATCTGGGGCAGGCGCGGCGGCTGGCCGATGAGGTTGTTTTTGTCCTGCACGGTCGTGCGCATGAGCACGCACCCGCGCCCGCGTTTTTCGCGCAGCCGGCGTCGCCAGAGGCGCGGGCATTTCTGAAAGGGGATATCGTCGCATGAAGGCTCTTACACTGGCGTTGACCCTTTTTCTGTCGAGCGCCGCGCACGCGCAGGAGGTGTTGCGCATGGCGGTGACGACATCGTTCAACAATTCCGGTCTGGCCGATGTATTGCTGCCGGAAATTGACAGCTCCCTCGGGATTGAGGTGCAGCTGCTGGTGGTCGGAACGGGGCAGGCACTCAGGCTTGGGCGGTCGGGGGACGTGGACGCGATCCTCGTGCATAGCCCCGCCGCCGAGGAGGCGTTTGTCGCCGAAGGGTTTGCCCCTTACCGGCGGCCGATCATGTACAATGATTTCGTTTTTGTCGGTCCGCTCGCCGATCCGGCGGGCGTGCGCGAGGCAGGGTCCGCCAGCGACGCGCTGCGCAGGATTGCAGGCAGCCCCTTTGTCAGCCGCGGCGATGACAGTGGCACCCATAAAAAGGAGCTGGCGCTGTGGCAAACTGCCGGCATCGCGCCCGAAGGCGCGTGGTACAAGGCGGTCGGCGCCGGAATGGGCGCCGCATTGAACACCGCATCGGGGCTGGGGGCCTACACGCTTTCGGATCGGGCGAGCTGGCTTAATTTCCAGCGAAAAGACGGCATGGCGCTGCTTTTTGCCGGGGATCCGGCGTTGTTCAATCAATACAGCTTCCTGCCCGGCAGTGCAGCGCGTCATCCGCATGTGAAACGCGCGCTTGCGCAGCGGCTTGAGGATTGGCTGACGGGACCGGATGCCGCCGCGCTGATCGATGGCTACCGGATCGCAGGGCAGCAGCTGTTTACCTTCAACGCCCGTCAGCTTTGATGCAGGCCACCCGGTGACCCGGTGACACTGAATCCAGCGGCGGCTGTGCGGCGCGGCAGGCGTCCGACACCAACGGGCAGCGGGAGGCAAAGCGACAACCGGGCGGCGGGTTCAGCGGATCGGGCGGATCGCCGGGGATCAGCATCCGCTCGACCTTGCGGGCGCGGTCAACGGACGGTACGGCGGACAGAAGCGCCTTTGTATAAGGATGTTGCGGGTTGTTGAACAGCGACAGGCGGTCGGCATATTCCACGATCTTACCCATGTACATGACCGCGATGTGATCGCTCATGTGCTGCACCACGCCGAGGTCGTGCGAGATGAACAGATAGGTCAGCCCAAGGTCGCGTTGCAGGCGGCGCAACAGGTTGAGGATCTGCGCCTGCACGGCCACGTCGAGGGCGCTGACGGCCTCATCACAGATGATCAGTTCGGGGTTGGTCGAGAGCGCGCGGGCGATGCCGATGCGCTGGCGCTGACCGCCCGAGAACTGGTGCGGAAACAGCTTCATCTGCTCGGGGCGCAGGCCGACCTGTTCAAACAATTCCGCAACGCGGGCGGGGCGTTCCGAGGCGGGCAGGGTGCCGATGCTGTCCATCGGTTCGCGCACGATGGCTTCGGCGCGCAGGCGCGGGTTGAGCGAGGAATAGGGATCCTGGAAAATTACCTGCACCTTGGCGCGCGCGCGGCGCAGCGCCTCGCCCTCAAGGCCCAGAAAATCCTCACCGGCCAGATCGACGCTCCCGCCAGAATTTGGCACCAGTCGTGCGACGCCAAGGGCCGCCGTGGTCTTGCCCGATCCACTTTCCCCGACGATGGCCAGCGTCTCCCCACGCTTTACCTCGAAGGAGACATCGTCCACGGCGTAAAGCCAGCTCGACCGCCCCCAGCGACGCTTGATCGGGAAGCGGACGGATAGGTTTTTGACGTCCAGAAGGCTCATACCGCATCCGCCTTCCAGCATGCGCTGATCTGATCGCCGTAAGCGACTTCTGGCGGGCGCGCGCTGCGGCATTTGTCGTCGGCCAACGGACAGCGCGAGGCAAAGAGGCAGGCATCGACGACAAAACTGCCGAGCGACGGCACGATGCCGGGCACTTCGGTCAGGTCCGGGCGCTCTTCGGTGAGGTTGGCCAGCAGGTGCGGCACGCAGGAAATCAGACCTTTGGTATAGGGGTGGCGCGGGTGGTCGATCACGGGGGCGACCGGCCCCTCCTCGGCCTTGCGGCCGGCGTACATCACCACCATGCGGTCGGCCATTTCGGCCACGGCGCCCATGTCGTGGGTGATGAGGATGATGGCCGTTCCCGTCTCGCGCCCCAGATCGCGCAGCAGATCAAAGATCTGCGCCTGCACGGTGACGTCGAGCGCGGTCGTAGGCTCATCCGCGATCAGGATCTTGGGGGAGCAGGCCAGCGCAATCGCGATCATCACGCGCTGGCGCTGGCCGCCCGACATCTGGTGCGGGTAGTCGCCCACGCGCGCCTTGGCGTTGGGGATGCGCACGGCGTCCATCAGCTCGGTCGCGCGGGTCCAAGCATCACGCGGGCCCAACCCCTTGTGGCGGCGCAGCACTTCGGCGATCTGTTCGCCCACGGTATAGACGGGGTTGAGCGAGGTCATCGGCTCCTGAAAGATCATGGAGATTTCGTTGCCGCGGATGGCGCGCAACTCGGCATCCTTCATCTGCGCCATGTCGCGCCCGTCAAAGAGGATGCGCCCCGAGGCGATGCGGCCCACCCGCTCGGGCAACAGGCCCATGATTGCGAGCGCCGTCATGGATTTCCCGCAACCGGATTCGCCCACGAAGGAAAGGGTTTCGCCAGCGTTCAATTCAAGCGACAGATCGTCGATGACGGGGGCGGGGCCAGAGCGCAGGGCAAGCTCGATCCGCAGGTTTTCGATTTTCAACAAGGGGCTCATCGCTGCCTCAGCTTCGGGTTCAGCGCGTCGTTCAGCCCGTCACCCACGAGCGAAATGCACAGCACGGTGACAAAGATCGCGACACCCGGCACGGTGACGGTATAGCTGGCGTCGAGGATATATTCGCGGTTTGACCCGATGATCTGCCCCCAGCTGGCGACGTTCGGATCGGTGAGGCCGAGAAACGACAGCCCCGCCTCGAACAGGATGGCGGAGCCGACCATGAGTGCGGCCTGCACGATGATCGGCGGCAACGCGTTGGGCAGGATCACGCCAAAGATCAGCTTGCCATTCTTCACCCCGCCCGCGCGGGCGGCGGTGACATATTCCAGCTCGCGGATGCGCATGAATTCGGCGCGGGTGATACGGGCGACGGCGGGCCAGCTGACCAGTCCGATGGCGAGCGTGATCATCGGCAGCGACGCGCCGAACAGCGCCACGATCACCATCGAGAACAACAATGTGGGCAGTACCTGAAAGAACTCGGTCAGGCGCATCAGCACCTCTTCGACCCAGCCGCGATAGAACCCCGCCAGCGCGCCCACGGTGATGCCGATGGTGACGGTGACAAACGCCGCCGAGAGCCCGATGGTCAGCGACACCTTGGCGCCGTGGATCAGCAGGGAGGTCAGATCCCGGCCAAGATAGTCGGTGCCCATCAGATACCCTTCCTCCCCCGGAGGGGTGAAGGGGATCCATACCATATCGAAGGGATCGCCGGGATAGACCATCGGGCCAAAAACCGCGACGGCCACGATGAACAGCAAGACGATGAGCCCAGCCACCGCCGCGTAGTTGCGGCGAAACATCTCGAAGGCTTCGGCAAAGGGGGAGCGCGCCTTGGGCGGCGTCTCCTCGACCGGCGCGGTAAAGGGCGCGTCTGGCGTTGGCGGGATCATGCGCGCCCTCTCACACGTGGATCGATCCAGCGCAGCACCAGATCGGTCAGCAGATTGCCAACGATCACCACGAGGGCCGAGAAGAAAAGGATGCCGAGGATCGTCGGTGTATCGCGCGCGAGGATAGACGTCAGCGCAAGCTGCCCAAGGCCCGGCCAGCTGAACACCGTCTCCACCAGCACGGCACCCGAGATCACGGCAGAGAATTGCAGACCCGCCAGCGTGACGACCGGGGGCAGGGCGTTTTTCAACGCGTGCTTGAGCGTGACTTCGCGCGGGGTCAGACCCTTGGCCTTGGCCGTGCGCACATAATCGCTGCCCAGCACTTCGAGCATGGAGGCGCGGCTGAGCCGCGAGTAAAGCGCAAGGAAGATCGAGCCGAGCGTAATCACCGGCAGAACCATGTGGTGTGCGATGTCGAGCGCTTCGACAAAAAAGCCGCCCTCGACCGTGACATCCGACATGCCCGCGACGGGGAACAGCGGGATTTTCAGCGAAAACGCGATCAGCAGCAGGATCCCTGTCCAGAATACGGGCGCGGCGTAACCGAACAGTGCGAAAAGCGTGACGAAATAATTGGTGATGCCGTTGGGATTGCGCGCCGAATAGACGCCCATCAGAACCCCGATCAACAGCGCCAGAAGCTGTGCTGTGACGACCAGCAGCAGGGTTGCGGGCAGGCGCTCGAATATCAGCTCGGTCACGGGGGCGTTGTAGAAATACGAATACCCCAAATCAAAGCTGAGCACGCGGGTGATGTAGGCGCCCAGCTGCACCAGAAAGGGCTGATCAAGCCCGTATTCAGCGCGAATCTGGGCCATCAGCTCGGCATCCGCGCCACCCATCGAGGCGGCAATCGTATCGGCCACATCGCCGGGGGCGAGGTTCATCATGCTGAAATTCAGCACCAGAACGGCAACCAGCAATAGCGCGGCGTAGGCGAGCCGCTGGAGGAGGGTCATCACAAAGGGCATGGAAATCCGGGGATAAGAGGATGGCCCGCCCCGGTGCCGGGGCGGGCCTGTGGAAAGATCATTCTTCTTTCAGGTACACCAGATCGTAGGGCGACGAGGACGCCCAGATGCCCAGTGGGGCGTTGCCGACCTTGTTGGAATAGACCGTGTGGTAGGGCAGGGTGTTGGTCCAATAGACCGGCAGGTCTTCGGCCAGGATCTGCTGGAACTCCTTGTAGAGTGCTGCGCGCTTGTCGGGGTCGATCTCCTGACCCGCCTGATCCATCAGCTCATCCACCCGCGGGTTGGAATATTGCTGCGTGTTAGACCAGATCACGCCGGGTTTGATGTTGTCCGACGAATAGGTGCGGTGCACCCCGATCACCGGATCACCCCAGTTGAACACCGTGTCCCACGTCATATCAAAATTGTGGTTCGAGATCTTCTGCGCCCAGGTCGGGAAATCGACAAAGCTGTTGACGGTGACGTCGATGCCGACCTTGCTGAGCGATGCTTTGGTGAACTCCGCCTGCGGCTTGGTCGTTGGGTTGCCGTGGTCGATGGTCAGGCTGAATCTTGTGCCGTCACTGCCGCGCTCGTACCCCGCCTCGTCCAGCAGGGCGTTCGCCTTGTCGAGGTCCAGCTCATAGGCGTTGACAGTGTCATCATAAAGCGGGGAGCCGGGGTGGATCCCTGTCTTGGCCTCCTGGCTCAGTCCCTGCATGATCGCCTTGAGGATGAACTCCTTGTCGATGGCGTAGGCGATGGCCTGACGCACCTTCACATCCGCCAGCGGCCCGTCGGATCCTGTGTTGAACGCCAGCCAGTTGATCGGACCGATGGCGGCATAGCCTTCATCGGTGACGGTCAGGTTTTCGTTCTCCTTCATCCGCGCGATGTTGCGCACGGTGTTCTCGAAGGTCAGCATGTGCAGCTCGCCGTTCTCGGCACCAATCGCGCGGGAGCTTGCGTCCTTGATGATGCGGTAGACGATGCGGTCGAGGTACGGACGGCCCTCGATGAAGAAATCGTCAAAGCGCTCAAGCACGATGTTCTGATCGCGGGTGAATTCCACCAGTTTGAACGGGCCGGAACCGACGACATTCTCGCTGTTTTGCGGGTGGGTCTTGGGATCCTGACCGTCGCCGTAGACGTGCTCGGGGATAATGGGCATCAGCTGGCTCGACATGGCGAGCAGCAGCGCGGGGTGCGGTTGGCTGAGGTTCAGCACCGCGGTGTGTTCATCCGGCGTATCGACGGAGGTGACGACGCCGAACATCGTCTTGAACGGGTGGTTTTCCTGGATCGTCTTGACCGAAAACGCCACGTCGGAGGATTTGATCGGCTCGCCGTCGTGGAACACCGCGTCCTCGACCAGCTTGAGCGTCATCGACAGGCCGTCGTCGGACCATTCCCAGGATTCCGCCAGATAGGGTTGCGGCGTCCAGTCCTCGTCATAGCGCAGCGGCGCGGCAAAAAGTTGTGCACCCGGCGCGCCGGTGGCGATGCCGGATTGAACGGCGGGGTTCAGGTGGCGCGGCGTTTGCGCCATGGCGTGGATCAGCGTGCCGCCGCGCACGGGCTCCTCGGCCTGCGCGCTGAAGGCGAATGCCGTGCCAAGCGCGGTGGCGAGCATCAGCGACTTGAAGTGCTTTGTCATGTTGTGACTCCCTGTTTTGATTATTGAGACAAAGGCTAGCCGCGCCCCTTCCCCACACAAAACAGTTTTTCTGCGCCGCATTACTTTATTCCTTGGGGGAAACGGCAGAGGCAAAATTTCGGGGAAATTTTGGGCACAGAGTTTCGGCGAAACTCTGGCGCGTTACGCCGGGCGCACTGCCATGCGTTCAAAGTGTCCCGCATTGCGCAGGGCATTGCAGTGGGTCTGAAAGTCAACGACCGCGCGCGGCTGGCGTACACGGGACTGCGTGACGACGCCAAACGCCCGGGCGGGCAGGATGTCAGATATCGGCACCGCGCGAAATCCACCGCGTCCGTCGATTGACGCCAGTGGCTGTGCATTCAGCACCGTAAACCCAAGGTCTGCCGCCACCATCGTGCGCACCATTTCCAGCGAGGTAGAGGTATGCACGGTTTCCACCTCCAGCCCCGCCTTGCGGAAAAGATCGGGGTAATAGGCACTGCTGCGCGGCAGGTTGAGGCGGATCATCGGACGCGCCGCGAGTTCCTTGAGCGTCACGCTGTGACGACCGGCAAGCGGGCTTTGTTCCGAGACAAGCGCGAAATGCGGCAACTCTATCAAGGGTTGAAAGGTCTGGCCCTCGCGCATCACTTCCCGGTAGGAGAAGGCCAGATCGGCGCGGCCATCCTCCAGATACTCGGTGACCGTATCCATGTTGCCCTCGACCATCTCGAAACGGATCCCGGGGTGGATGCGCTGAAACTCCGCGATGGCCTGCGGCAGGAAGGACGCGGCGGCGGCGGCGAAACAGGCGAGCCGGATGATGCCGGTGCTGGTGCCGCCAACGGCGCCCAGCTCGGTCTCGAACTCACGAAAGTTGCCGAGAAAATCAGAGATCAACGCCAGGCTTTGCTGACCTGCGGGCGTAATCATCAGCCCCTTTGCGGGCACGCGGGTGAACAGATCAAAGCCCAGCCCAGCCTCCATCGCGTCAATCGCCGCAGTGATCGAGCTTTGCGAGATATTGAGATCCAGCGCCGCTGCGGCGATGGATCCGGTGCGTCCCGCCGCCTCGACATAGCGCAGCTGCTTGATGGTCAGGTTGCTCATCCGCTTCCCCCAGACAATGTGGTTAGACTGCCAATTAATTCCAGTTTGTGTGGCAATGCAAATTCCATAGCCTGATCCGAAGCCCAGCCAGAAGGATCCCCGCGATGATCACCATCTATTCCGCCGCCAAGATCATCACGATGAACGCGATGCACCCGCATACCACCCATGTGGCCGTGCGCGATGGGCGGATTCTTGGCACCGGCAGCCTTGAGGATCTGGCGGGGTGGGGGGACTACACGCTCGACGAGCGGTTTGCCGACAAGGTGCTGATGCCCGGCCTTGTCGAGGGGCACAGCCACCTGATGGAGGGATCGCTTTGGGCGTATACCTACGTCGGCTTTTTTGACCGGATGTCGCCCGAAGGCGAGATGAACGCGGGCTGCAAGGATCTGGAGGCCGTCATCGCGCGGCTGCAGGAGGTTGAGGCGACGCTCGCGGACCCCGATACACCGATGCCCGCGTGGTCGCTCGATCCGATCTATTTCCCCGACGGTGTGCGGGTGACGCGGCACGACCTGGACCGGGTGTCCGCCACGCGGCCCATCGGGATCATGCACGCCTCGGGCCATATCATGAACGTCAATTCCAAGGCGCTGGAGCTGGCGGGGCTGTTGCGTCCGGGCGTCAATCACGACGGCGTGCCGCTGGGCGACGATGGCCTGCCGCTGGGTGAGCTGAAGGGGCCGGACGTGATGACCCCTGTCTCGCCGCACGTGGGCTTTGACCGCGATATGCTGGCCTGCGACGAGGCGGGGATGTGGAAATTCGGCAAGCTGTGCGTGCGCGCGGGCGTGACAACCGCCACCGATCTGGCGAACAAGCTGCCACCGGATGTGGTCGACATGATGGGTAAGGTCACAAGCGACGCAAAATACCCCGCGCGCATCGTCAGCCTGCGCTTCCACCACGGTGTCTCTCCCGAGGATCTGATCGCCCACGCCGAATCACTTGGCCCGCAAAGCACGGACCGCATGCGTCTGGGCAAGATCAAGGTGATCGTCGATGGCTCGATCCAGGGTTTTTCGGCGCGGCTGCGCGATCCGGGATACTATAACGGCGCGCCAAACGGGCTGTGGTACATCTCGCCCGAGCATTTGAGTTACGTGCTGGAAAAGGGGCTCGAAAAGGGCATCCACATCCATACCCACACCAACGGCGATCAGGCGACGCAGCTGGTGATCGAGACGATGACGGAAGCGCTGAAAAAGCACCCCAGCCCCGATCACCGCTATACGCTGCAGCACTGCCAGCTGGCCGATACCGCGCAATTCGCCAAGATCGCCAAGCTGGGAATGTGCGTGAACCTCTTTGCCAATCACCACTTCTACTGGGGCGATCAGCACTATGCGCTGACCGTGGGGCCAGAGCGGGCCGAGCGGATGAATGCCTGCGCCACCGCGCTGCGCCAGGGCGTGCGCATGACGATCCACTCGGATGCGCCGGTCACACCGTTGGGACCGTTTTTTACCGGGTGGTGTGCCGTCAACCGGCTGACGGCAACGGGCCGGACGCTTGGCGAAGCAGAAAAGATCGGCGTGCCGGAGGCGCTGCACGCGATCACACTGGGCGCCGCCTATACTCTGCACCTCGACCAAGAGGTCGGCAGCATTGAGGCGGGCAAGCGCGCTGATTTTGCCGTGCTCGAGGATGATCCCGAAACCATCGGCGGCGAAAACCTGCGCGATGTGCGCGTCTGGGGGACGGTGCAGGACGGGCGTATCTTCCCGGTTGCTGATCTGTGAGCCTGCCGGTCACGATCCTGTCGGGCTATCTGGGGGCGGGCAAGACCACGCTCGTCAACGCCCTGTTGCGGCAGGCGGACGGGCGTCGCATCGCCGTGATGGTCAATGAATTCGGGGATCTGCCGATCGACGCCGATCTGATCGAGGCGGAAGGGGATGACCTGATCGCGCTTGCGGGGGGCTGTGTCTGTTGCAGCTACGGTGACGATCTGATGGCGGCGCTTGCGCGGATAGCGACACTAGATCCCGCGCCGGATCATGTGGTGCTGGAGGCGAGCGGCGTCGCCCTTCCCGGTGCCATCGCGTCGAGCCTGACGCTGGTGCAGGGGATCAAACCTTCGGGCGTCGTGGTACTGGCCGACGCGCAGCAGATCGATGAACAGCTCGCCAATGAATATATCGGAGACACGGTCGTGCGGCAGCTGCGGGCTGCCGATCTGGTCGTCGTCAGCAAGGGGGATCTGGTCACCAGTCAGCGCGCCGCCGCCGTTGCTTCACTGGTGACGGAGCACGCCGGGCGTGCCATGCTGATACAGGCTGCACAAGGCGCGGTGCCGATTGAGCTGATCCTGTCGCCGAAAGCGCCGATGCCCGCCCGCAGCGATCAGGCACATGGGGATGCCACGGGGTTGACCCGCCGTACCGACCGCCCCGCCGGGCGCATCGACGCACGGGCCTATGCCCGCGACTTGGCCGAAAGAACCGAAGTTATCCGCGCGAAGGGCCACGTCGATACCGACGCGGGCCTGTGCACGGTGCAGATCGTGGGTAGTCAATGGGCGGTCACGCCCGCGCCCTCCGGGGCGGACGTGGGCGTGGTCGTGATCACCCTCTCGCCCTAATCCTCGAACACGGCAAGGCCCAGCCAATCGGCGATCAGGGCGGGCGTCTCTTCCCCCTCGATCTCGATGGTCAGGCGATTTTCGCGCAAGAGCTGCGTGGCGCTTTTGGCGCTGACGCGTTTGAGCGTGAAGCGCCCGCGCAGGCGCGAACCGGCGACCACGGGCTTGAGAAACCGCAGCTTGTTCATGCCGTAGTTGATGCCCATGGTCTGCCCCGGCAGCATCGCAAAGCAGTCGTAGGCAAAGCGGCTGGCGAGCGACAGCGTCAGGAACCCGTGCGCAATGGTCCCGCCAAAGGGGGTTTCGGCGGCGGCGCGGTCCGGGTCGATGTGAATCCATTGCTCGTCGTGGGTGACGGTGGCGAATTGGTCGATCATCGGCTGATCGACCAGAATCCAGTTCGACACGCCGACTTCGGTGTCGATCCTGGTTTGCGCGTCTTCCAGCGCGGCCTGCAGCGCGCTCACGACGGGTCCGCCGATACGCGCACCATGCGCTTGCCCTTGTTGTCACCGTTGAGCAATCCAATGAGCGCGGCGGGGGCGTTCTCCAACCCCTCGACGATATCCTCGGTCACTTTGATGTGGCCCGCGTCGATCAGGCTTTGCAAGGCGCGGATCGCCTTGGCATCGGCGTCGCCCGCAAAATCGGTGACGATAAAGCCCTCCATGCGCAGACGTTTCACGACAATCGCGCCGGGCAGGTTGCGCGGGCCGGTGGGGGCGGTGGATTCGTACTGGCTGATCGCGCCACAGCAGACGACGCGCCCCCGCTCGTTCATCAGGTTCAGCGCGGTTTCGAGGATCTCGCCGCCGACGTTGTCGAAATACACGTCCACGCCATCGGGGCAGGCCGCGCGGATCGCCTTGAACAATCCCTCGGCGCGGTAGTCGATGCAGGCATCAAACCCGAATTGATCCATGACCCAGTCGCATTTCTCGGGCCGCCCGCGATGCCCACCACGCGGCACCCCAGCGCCTTGGCGATCTGGCCAACGTAGCCGCCAACGGAACCGGCGGCGGCAGAGACCAGCACCGTCTCGCCCGGTTGCGGCTGCCCGATGGACATCAGGCCGTGGTAGGCGGTTTTGCCCGCGACGCCGTAGACGCTCATTAAATGGCTGAGCTTTGGGACGGGGGGCATTTTCTGCACCCGGTGGCCGGGGCCACGATGTAGTCGGACCATGTCGCCTCTGCCGCGACAATGTCACCGGGGGCGAGCTTTGGCGCATTGCTCTCGACCACTTCGCAGATGGCGTAGGTGGGCATCGCGTCGCCCTGTTTGACCGCCGCGCGGTAGGTGGCCCCCTGCAGCCACGAACGGTTGGCCGCATCGATGCTCATCAGGATGACGCGCAGCAGCACCTCCCCCGCGCCGGGGCTGGGCATGTCGGTTTCGGTCAACGTGAAGTTGTCGGGCTTTAGCTGGCCCTTGGGCAGCTCCGCGACGGTGATCTGGCGGTTTGTCATTGGGGTATCCTTATGCGTAGGGTCTGTCGGAAAGAGGGAGAGTGAGATGAGTGAAAAAGCCCGTCAGCACCGGTTCAGCCCGCCGCCCGGCGCCTGCGACATGCTGCTCATCCGGCACGGAGAGACGCAGGCGGCCGTGCGCGGCCAGAGCTTTGCCATGGTCGACGGGCAGGGCGACCCGGCGCTGCGCCCGGAGGGCGAGGCGCAGGCGCGGGAGGTGGCGGCGCATCTGGGTGGCTGGCCCATCGCGGCCATCGTGGTGACGAAGATGCGGCGCACCCATCAGACGGCGGCCCCGCTGGCAGAGCGTCTGAATCTTGCGCCGACGGTTGATCCTGATTTGCACGAGGTGCATCTGGGGGACTGGGACGGCGGTGAATACCGCTTCCGCGCCGCCGAGAACGATCCCGCATTCCTGCGTGCCCGCGCCGAGGGCGAGTGGGGCCACATCCCCGGCGCCGAGACCACGGCGCAGTTGCAGACGCGCGTGCGGCGCGGGCTCATGCGCGTGGCGGGGGCGCATCCCGACCGGCTGGTGGCGGTTGTGGTGCACGGCGGCGTCGTCGACGCGGCGATGTGCGTGGCCACCGGCGCACGGCCACTGTCCTTTGCCGGGGCGGCCAACGGGTCGATCAGCCGCCTGGTGATCGACGGCGAGCGGATGATCGCGCGGGGGTTCAACGATGTGGGGCATCTGGCAGGTTAGGCGGAGCATTTCAGGTCTGGTGCGCCCGGCGGCACGCCGGGCAACCCCCGATCGCCCCCCATGGGCGGGGGCTTCACCCCCACCCCCGCTGCCGGGGACTGCCCTCAGTAGTGTAGGCTCAGCCCACATCCAGCACGACTTTGCCCAGCACCTTGCGGTCCTCCATCAGCTTCAGCGCCTCCGCCGCTTCCTCCAGCGGGAAGCGGGCGGAAATGCGCGGTTTGATCTGGCCGTCGGCGTACATGCGGAACAGATCGGCCATGTTCTCGGCATGCATGTCGGGCTCGCGCAGGGTATGCGCGCCCCAGAACACACCGACGATCTGACAGCCCTTGAGCAGCGTCAGGTTCAGCGGGATCGACGGAATCCCCGCCGGGAAACCGACGACGAGGTATCGGCCTTTCCACGCCAGCGCGCGCACCGCAGGCTCAGCATAGGCGCCGCCGACCGCATCGTAGACGACATCGACGCCCTCGCCGCCCGCCAGTTCCTTGATCTGGGCGGAGAACGCTTTTTGCGCGGCGCGGTCGTCCATGTCGCGGGTGTAGATCAGCGTTTCATCCGCGCCCAGATCGCGGCAGAACTGCGCTTTTTCCTCCGAGCTGACGGCAGCGATGACGCGCGCGCCTGCGGCCTTTCCCAGCTCGATCGCGGCGGCGCCCACGCCGCCCGCCGCCCCAAGGATCAGCAGCGATTCGCCGGGCTGGATCTCGGCGCGGTTTTTCAGCGCGTGATGCGAGGTGCCGTAGGTCAGCACCAGACATGACGCTTCGTCATAAGGCATTGCGTCGGGGATCTTCATCACCCGCGCCGCCTCGACATTGAGGTGCGTGGCAAAGCCGCCGAAACCCGTCATCGCCAGCACGCGGTCGCCGACCGACAGCCCCTCGACCCCCTCGCCGATAGCCGCGATTTCGCCCGCGATCTCACCGCCCGGCGCGAAGGGGCGCGGCGGCTTCATCTGGTACATGTCCTTGATAATCAGCGTATCGGGGAAGTTCAGCCCCGCCGCGTGCACCCGGATCTGCACGTGCTTTTTCTTGGGTTCTGGCAGGTCGACCTCGGTCAGTTGCAGGCTGTCGGGTCCGCCGGGTTCGACGCTGAGCATGGCTTTCATGGGATCAATTCCTCCTTGAGTGGCGGCCATTGGGGCGAGACAACTGGCGCTTGTCAATCGAATTTCAGAATGACATTCTGCACAGCGGAATGGTCGCCCGCAATCGGGCGCACCTGCGCCGCGCCCGAAAGAGGCCGCGCATCCACACATGGGAGGATCATCGATGGGTACTGGCCTGACACCGGAAGAATTCCGCGCCGAGCTGCGCGATTGGCTCGAGGCGAACTGCCCCGAAGAGATGCGCGACGGCGGCATGACCGAGGACGCGATCTGCTGGGGCGGGCGTAACTGGACGTTCTCCAGCGACGCGCAGCGCCTCTGGCTGGAGCGCGCGGCGGCCAAGGGATACACCGTGCCGACGTGGCCGGTGGAATACGGCGGTGCGGGGCTGAGCCGGGACGAGGAAAAGATCTTTTCCGATGAGATGGCGCGCATCAACGCGCGCGTGCCGCTGCAAAGCTTTGGCATCTGGATGCTGGGGCCCGCCCTGTTGCACTTCGGCTCCCACGCGCAAAAGCTGGAATATCTGCCGCCCATCGCGCGCGGAGAGGTGCGCTGGTGTCAGGGGTATTCAGAGCCGAACGCAGGCTCCGATCTGGCGAACGTACAGACGCGCGGCGAGGACAAGGGCGATCATTGGCTGGTCAACGGGCAGAAGATCTGGACCTCCTACGCCGACAAGGCCGATCAGATCTTTGCGCTGGTGCGCACCGACCGCGAAGCGCCCAAGCACAAGGGGATTTCCTTCCTGCTGATCGACATGGACGATCCGGGCGTCGAGACGCGCCCGATCAAGATGATCTCTGGCATTTCGCCCTTTTGCGAGACGTTTTTCACCGACGTGCAGGTGCCCAAACACCGGATCGTGGGCGAGGAAAACCGCGGCTGGGACGTGGCGAAATATCTGCTGACCCACGAGCGGGAGATGATCTCGGGCGGGGCCGGTGGTCTGGCCGGGACGGGCCGTGCACTGGGGCGGTATTGTCGGAAACGATGGACGGGCTGGATGCGACGCTGCGCGCCGATGCGATGCGCTGCGAGATCGACAGTTTGGCGATTGGTCTGACGCTGGAGCGTTACAAGGATCAGGCCGAAGCCGGGCAGGGGCCGGTGATGCCTCGGCCATGCTGAAATACGCAGGCACCGAGCTGAACAAGCAACGCCACGAGCTGATGATGACCGCCGGAGGCTCCGACGCGCTGGAATGGGACGGACCGCTGGGCAACCGCGCGGGCGACTGGCTGCGGACCAAGGCGAACTCGATCGAGGGGGTACGTCGGAAGTCATGCTGTCCATCATCTCGCGCCGCGTGCTGGGGCTGCCCGCATGAGCAAGCTGGTGATGAGTGAAGAGGAAACGATGCTCGCCGATATGGCGCGCGGGTTTCTGGACGGCGCCGCCCCCGTATCGAAATTCCGCAAGATGCGGGATGCGGGGGAGACCCATGACGCGAAGCTGTGGAAAGACATGGCCGAAATGGGTTGGGCTGGGGTGCTGGTGCCCGAAGAGGCCGGCGGCTCAGACATGGGGCACGCGGCGGCCAACGTGATCGCGCGGGAGCTGGGCAAGACGCTGGTGGTCTCGCCTATCTCTCGACCGCCGTGATGGCGGCGACCGCGCTACGGCAGGTGAGTGACGCCCGCGCCACGGAGGCACTGCGCAAGATCGCCAGCGGCGACGTGACCTATGCGCTGGCGGTGGACGAGGGGATCAAGCACGATCCCGACGCCACGCAGATGCAGGCGACGGCCGACGGCAACGGTTTCCGCCTGACGGGGGCTAAGACTTTTGTCGTCGATGGGGCCCTGGCCGACCGGCTGCTGGTGCTGGCCAAAACGGACGCGGGCCTGACCCTCTTCGACATTCCCGCCGACCGCGATGGCATCACCCGCGTTGCAAGCAACATGATCGACGCCCGCGATGCCGCGCGCATCGCGTTCGAGGATGTCGAGGCCACGGGCGACGATGTGTTGGGCACGGTCGACAACGCCATGGACGTTCTGCGCCCTGCGTTGCGCGCGGGGCAGGCGGCGCTGGCCGCCGAGATGACGGGCGTGGCCGCCGGGGCGTTCGACATGACCGTCGGCTACCTCAAAGAGCGTAAGCAATTCGGGATCGAGATCGGGCGCTTTCAGGCGCTGCAACACCGCGCCGCACATCTGTGGAGCGAGACGGAGATCACGGCGAGCGCCATTCTGAACGCGGGCCGGATGCTGGACGAGGACCCGGACAACGCCGAGATGGCTGTTTCGCTCGCCAAGGCGCGGGCGACGGATACGGTCACGCTGGCGGTGCAGGAAGGCGTGCAGATGCACGGCGGCATCGGCATGACCGACGCTTACGATATGGGTTTTTACATGAAACGCGCGCGGGTATCGGCGGAATGGCTGGGTGATTACAGCTATCACGCCGAACGGGTCGCCGCGGCGAGGGGCTTTTGATGGATCTAGGCACACTCTTTGGGCTTGAGGGCAAGACCGCCCTTGTCACCGGCGGGGCCACAGGCATCGGGCGCATGGCGTGCGAGGCACTGGTGCGCGCGGGCGCCACGGTCCTGATGGCGTCGCGCAAGGGCGAGGCTTGCGAGGCCGTCGCGGCAGAGCTGAACGCACTGGGGGCCTCGGGCAAGGCAATCGGCTTTGCCGGTGATGTCGGGTCCAGGGAGGGCGTCGATGCGCTGGTGGCCGCCGTGCACGAGCGGACCGAAACGCTCGACATCCTGATGAACAACGCGGGCGTCACCTGGGGTGCGCCTATGGGAGATTTTCCCTTCGAGGCGTGGGACAAGGTGTGCGCGTGAACGTCGCGGGGCCTTTGATCTGACGCAAAAGTTGCTGCCGATGCTGCGCGCGTCGGCACGGTCGATGACCCGGCGCGCGTCGTCAACGTAGGCTCGGTCATGGGGGAGCGGGAAATGGGCGATGGCGCCTACAGCTACTCCGCCTCAAAGGCCGCGATCATGCACCTGAGCAAGATCATGCGAAAGAGCTGGCGGAGAGGCGATC